>CAXNEV010000054.1:0-12566 GCA_964200925.1 Candidatus Latescibacterota bacterium
AGGGGGTGACATGATATATCGGATGTCGAATCCAGAGTTTCTTACTTTTTACTGGCTGCCACGACATTTTTTAACCGGCCAATTCTTGAAATCTCAATTTCTACTTTGTCGCCGGGTTGCATATACGTACCCGTTGTGTTGCCCACACCGGCAATGGTACCTGTGCAGATCACATCGCCTGGATCCAGTGTGATGATGGTTGATATATATTCGATTGTTTCGGCAACCGGATACAGCATCTGTCGGGTATTGTTGTGCTGTTTTCGATCTCCATTCACATAGGTGCTGATATCGAGTGTTTGTGGATCTGTGATTTCGTCTGTTGTGACAATCCAGGGGCCCAGCGGGGCAAAGGTGTCGAGCCACTTGCCATTTAACCAGTCAAAAAACGCATCGCGTTCGCGCGTTTCACTGCGCGGTTTGATCATCAATTTGCGTTCTGACACATCATTGACCACGGTATAACCAGCCACATATTTCAACGCATCTTTGGCTTTTATACCTTTGGCTTTTTTCCCGATGACAACGGCCAATTCCCCTTCCCAATCGACCCCGCGAGCCACGGGCGGAATTAAAATTTTATCGCCTGGGCCAACCACTGTAGAAGTAGGCGGTTTCATAAAAATGCGCGGTGTTTCTTTATCCTGTTTGGCCATCATCGAGCCGCCTTCTTCGATGTGGTCGCGATAATTTCCGGCCAGGGCAAACATCTTTTTGGGCATTACGGGCGCGCGCAGTTTGACTTTGTTTAAGGCAAAGCTCGTTTTGCCATTTGGTTTTGGATTCGACCCCAATTTTTCAAGTGCAACGGCAACCACCTGTTTGGCTGCATTGCGGCCCGATGTGCCGGCTTCTAACAGCGCCATCATATCGGAAAAAAAAGGATGGGCTTTGCGCTTTTCAGAACGTGCCAGTGTTTGATCGGTCGCTGATAGATCAATCACTATGGTATCATTGGCCACCACCGCACCAACGGATGTTTTGCCACCTGCAACATAAGCCACCAACTTCATAAACATGCCTCCCTGTATGAATCAGTCTGTTGGAAACGACAATGGTATTGTCGGTTCTTCTGCTTGATGCCGCGTTCGCGGCTCGATCTTTCGATGATAATACTCTTCGATAAAATCCGCCAGATTTTTGCTGGCCTCTTCAAACACAATGCGGCCTTTTTCTGCCGTTGCTTTTTCTGCTTCGCCCATCACCCCCGAATCGGAATACTGGCTTGTCCACTCAATTAATCCCATTGGGCCTTTGGCGAACAAATCGGTCCAGATAAATTTCGACCCCATTTTGTTTGTCCTGGCAATCTCACTTTTGATCTTGTCTGTGCGCACCGATTCGGGCGACAAATACATCAGCATCGATGTTTCCAGTTCTCCCGCATGTGAACACCCACCGGGAAACACGCTCTCACGCCACTGTTTGTCAAAATCGGGTGTCACCTTTAACAATTGCCACCAACTGCAAAAAACACAACTGGCATCGGTCTCCACAATTGTGCGCCGGGCCACCAGATCCACCAGGTTGTGATTTGACCCATGGCCATTGACCAGAATCATTTTTTTAAACCCGTGATAGGCCAGACTTTTGCAAATGTCCAGCACATACTGAATAAAATGCTCGTAGTGAATATTGATCGACCCGGGAAAATCCATCACATGATGTACATACCCATAACTTACCGGCGGCAGCACCAGACTGTATTCTGGTTTCAAACGCGCCGCCTCGGTTGCCACCGCATTGGCACATAAATGATCGACTTTTAAAGGCAAATGATGCCCGTGTTGTTCTACCGAACCTGTTGGAATAATCGGGATTTTTCCCAATTTTACCGCTTCATTCACCTCTGGCCAGGTCAATTCATCGAACTGGTAAATGTCTTTTACAGAAGGCATGAGGGATCTCCTGTTTGTTTGAGAAAATGTAGGCACATGAGAACGTTGGGAAGGATTGTGAAAGATTGTGAAAGATGCAAACGCAGCCTTACCTATGGATTCACACGATATGTTGCCACGACATCATCGTTGAGTTCTACGCCCAAACCTGGGGCATCGGACAAATGCAGCAGGCCATCTTTGAATGTCATGTCGTGTCGCGCCAAATGCTGGGCCAGTGGCGATGGTGCACGGGTATATTCTGTCAATGGGCGAGAACTTGCGGCGGCCCACTGAGCAGAGGCTGATAACAACACCCCTGTGCCAAAGGCATGGGGCACGGCGCGCGCGCCTGTTCCATGGGCCAACTGTTCAATCGCCAGACCACCCGAAAGACCTCCCACGCGGCCCAGATCGGGTTGTATGATATGAATTTTGCCATTGTGCAGCAAATCGGCATACTCTTCTACCAGCGTCATGGCCTCTCCGCCTGCAATGGGAATGGCCGATTGTTCCGACAGTGTGCGATATCCGGCTATATCGTATGGGTGCAAAGGCTCTTCCAACCAGAACACATTGTATTTTTGAAACCGATCCACACGCGATAGGGCTGTTTCGGCATTCCAGGCACGACCGGCATCGACCATTAAATCCACACCTGGCCCCAGCGCCTCACGCGCGGCGGCAACGAGTTCTTCATCCAAATCGGCATCTGGCCCCATGGGTGCCCAACCGTATTTGACGGCGCGATATCCTTGTTCTAAAAAACCACGCGCCGATTCACCAACCCATTCGGGTTTTTCCGGCCACAATATACTGGCATAAGCTGGAATGGCATCTACGGCATGTTCGCACAACAACTTGCGCACGGGTTTTCCTGATGTTTTCCCGCGAATGTCCCAAAGGGCCATATCAATGCCGCTCATCGCCTGCCGCGCCACACCGCCGGGGCCATACCAGGCTGTGCCGTGAATCATCGCTTTTTGCACACCGTCAATATCCGACGCATCCATTCCTGTCACGATTGCTGCCAACCCGTGTCGAAAGGGTGCCGAACGCGGCGATTCCACAACGGCCCGAGCCACGTAGGAACACGACACCACCTCGCCCAAGCCCGTAATACCTGCATCGGTAAACACGCGCACAATCAAACAATCCTGCGTGCCATCGGCCACTTCTTTCACCTGTGGCAATCGCAAATGAATGGCTTCAACCTGTGTAATTTTCATCCTTATCCCATTTCATGATTTCGTTTTAACCAGACCGCCATTTCAGTGTTGCCGCGATGACACCACGCGTAATAGGGAATCAGCGTCCACCCGCCCCCTGTCACTGTCATCACGCCATTTAAAAGGTCAGCATGAAAATCTGCATTCAAAATCTGGCTGTCATTCAACATCCGTTCGCGCACTCCCACGCCATTGTCCACGGCTTCGGCACAAAACACCAGTGGCCCGCGTTCCACAGCCACCCGTTCGCGATTGGCTTCAACGCGATCATCACATAATACACGCTGCACCATCATGGGCAACTGGAGCGTCATGACATCGCCATTGTGCCATGTGCGTTGCATGGATGCAAATCCCTTGTTCATTTTTAACGCAGAGGATGTGTTGTTCACGTTTAACACAATAGTTCCACTGCTGTTCACATACCGATATAAATTGCCCGGAACCGGACATCCCTGTGCCCAGCCGGGTATGCGAATGCGCAAATCAAAATATACGGGTGCGTCTGTTTTTACTGTTAGCTGAATATTGCCATCCCACGGATAACGCGTCTCCTGAATGAATGTTACTTGCCGTCCCTGTACTGTCACGGTTGCTTCACTGCCCACAAACAAATTTACATACACGGTGTCGCCATCTTGTGCATACACATATCCGGACAACGACGGCAAAAAGCGCACCACATTGGTTGGGCAGCACGAACAGCCAAACCACGGTTGGCGCACATTGGAACCCTTGTTAAATGCCCACACGCCATCTGCAGAGAGCGGGTTGGGATAAAAAAAATGTTTCCCATCAAAAGCCACACCAGACAAAAAACCATTGTACAAAACGCGCTCTAACACATCGACATACTTTGCATCGCCGTGCAACAAAAACATGCGGTGGTTCCACATGGCATTGGCAATAGCCGCGCACGTTTCACAATAAGCCGTTTCATTTGGCAGTTCAAAATTGTCTCCAAAAACCTCGTGTTGGTGATGTGATCCAATGCCGCCGGTCACGTACATTTTTTTGCCCACGACATTTGCCCACAACCGATCACTGGCTGCCATGTAGGTGGCATCACTCGTTAATGCTGCCACATCGGCCATGGCGCTATACATATATCCTGCACGCACCGCGTGGCCCACGGCTTCGTCCTGTTCAGTGATGGGCTTGTGGTCCTGGCGCAAATGCGCATCTTCACCCAGCATGGGTCCATTGGCCCGACCGCGTTCATCCAGAAAAAATTTGGCCAAATCCAAAAACCGCTGATCCCCTGTTTCGCGATACAATTTCACCAGGCCTATTTCAATTTCCTGATGCCCTGGCACATCGCGAATGCCAGCAGGCCCAAATACCTTCAGAAGCAATTCGGCATTTTTCAGTGCCACATTTAAAAAGGTGCGTTTGCCTGTGGCTTGCACATGGGCCACAGCGGCTTCATACATATGTCCCACATTGTACAATTCGTGGCTCACCTTCAAGTTCGACCATCGCGTTTTGCCAACGCGTTCGGGTACTGCGTTGGCATCAATGGTGCGAATGGTGTACAAATATCCATCGTCTTCCTGTGCACCCGCAACTTTGGCAATCATCTCGTCCAGGTAAGCATCCAGCCTGGGATCATTCTGCAAACGCAATGAATAGGCCGCGCCTTCCATCACTTTAAACACATCTGAATCGTTAAAAAAAATGCCCTCATGCGGGCCATCTATCCAGCCTGCTGCTTTGGCAAAATTGGAGATGCGACCCGTCTCTTCACATTTTTGAAAGTTGTAGGGCAAGGTTGCCGTGTGGTTTGTTTCCAATCGAGGGGCCCAGAAAGCATCTTTTACCGACACCGAATAAAAAGGAACGGGCGCAATGGGATAATCATGGGGCATGACGATGTTTTCTTTCGGGGAATGTTTTGGCTTTGCACATTGAAAACAATTCGTATTGTCGTCGATGTTCTTCTGAAATCCTCTTGTGAAAGTGGTCGATAATATAGCCGTATCTCGATTTGAAAACAAAAAAAAAGCGGAATGATGGGGAACCATTCTGGTGGATGAGGGTGTATCTGTTTGAAAAAGAAAGAAGAAAATCGTTTTGCCACACAAAAATGACCTTACAGGAGCTATAGACCATTGATTGTTCGCCATTAAAAGGTTCACAAAAACGACGATTTGTGTTTTTTATCTTGTAAATGCGCATTGTATTTTTACAATTATCTTGTAAATTTGCAATATGAAAATCCCTCTTTTACATCGCCAACTCATGCTGCCCGAGCGCTCTTTTTTGCTTTTTGGCCCGCGTTCTACAGGCAAAAGCACCTATTTGCGTCAAAATCTGCCAGATGCGGTCTATCTGGACTTGCTCAATGCGGCCCTTCACCTTGAACTTTCTCATTCGCCACATCATCTGGAAGCGCTTATTGGCAATCGTCCGGTACAAACCTGGGTTGTGCTGGATGAAGTGCAAAAAATTCCAACATTACTGGATGAAGTACACCGGTTGATCGAAAGTCGGGAATGGCGCTTTGTTTTGTGCGGATCTTCTGCACGCAAATTGCGACGTGGGGGCACCAATTTGTTGGGGGGCCGTGCGATTACACGCGAAATGGAGTCGTTTACCAGCGCTGAGCTTGGTGATCAATTTGACCTCGATTTTTCTCTTGCATACGGTCTGTTGCCCACCGTCCAACGAGATCGCGATTATGCACGCGATATTTTAGATGCCTATGTCAACACCTACATCAAAGAAGAAATCAAAGAAGAGGGCTTGGTGCGCAATGTCCCCCCATTCCTCCGGTTTCTCGAAATAGCCGGACAAATCAACGGCCAGCAGATCAATCTTCAAAACATTGCCCGCGATGCCGCTGTGCCGCGCAGCAATGTGGATATGTACTTTTCCATTCTTGAAGACACGTTATTGGGACATTTTCTACCCGCCTATCGCCCCGGCCTTAAAGTGCGCGAGCAAACACGCCCCAAATTTTTCTGGTTTGACCCCGGTGTTGCCCGTGCAGCAGCCGGGTTGATTCATGACCCGCTGGATCGCATCTGGTTGGGCACGGCATTGGAAACGCTGATCTATCACGAATTGCGCGTCTATAATCACACCCGGGGAAAATATCGCCCGATTTCATTTTATCGCACTGCCGCTGGATCGGAAATCGATTTTGTTGTTGAAACGCAAAAATGCACTGCCGCAACAAAAACACACCTTGTTTGCCTTGAAGTTAAAATGGCCGACCGCTGGCACAATCGCTGGGAAAATCAAATGCGCGATCTGAGCAATTTTTCTCAACTCCACGTTGATCGCATGATCGGTATTTATACGGGCAGTCAGCCATACCATTTCGATGGCGTCGATGTCCTTCCTGTCGCAGATTTTTTACAGCAACTCCACAATGGAGATGTTTTTTAGAACATAAATTTTTTAAAAACAAATAGTTATTGAAATTTAATTTTTCAAAATTCCCGCTTGACATTCTTCTCCAATTTCGATATATTTTCGATATCAAATATTTCAATATTAAAATATTTCTATTCAAAATAATATGCCCACACATTATCAAGGTTCTGAATCCGAAGTTCGCGCGCTCAATGTTTATATCAAATTGATGCGAGCGTCTGAATCTGTCACGGCACGGTTGAGTGCTTTTTTGCAGTCAACAGAAGGTCTCACCGTTAGCCAGTTTGGCATTCTGGAAGCTTTGTATCACCTCGGTCCGCTCAACCAGAGTCAGATCGGTGAAAAAATGCTCAAAAGCGGCGGCAACATTACGACCGTTATTGACAACCTTGAAAAGCGCGGTCTGGTTCAACGGCGGCGTTGTGAAGAAGACCGGCGCGTTGTTTATGCCGATCTCACAGAAAAAGGGCGCGAGATGATCGGCAATTATTTTCCCAAACATGCGAGGGCCATTGAATATGAAATGAACGCCCTCACGCCCGAAGAACAGGACGAACTGGGGCGGCTTTGCAAAAAACTGGGACTTCAAGAAAGGAGTTCGCGATGATGTGACAACATGTTCCCTGCAGTATTCAAAAAAATTTATCCAAATATTTTGATATTAAAATATTTAACATCAATTTAAAAAGGACAATAAAATGTTCAAAAAACTTTTTCAAACCAGCGATGATATTACCATCCTCATCTTGCGTGTAACCCTCGGAATTGTCATGTTTCCACACGGCGCACAGAAAATGCTCGGTTGGTACGGTGGTTATGGTTTTTCAGGTACTATGGGGTTCTTCACAGACACGATGGGCATTCCGGCACTTTTCGCCTTTCTGGCCATAGCCGCCGAATTTTTCGGGTCTCTCGGTCTCATTACTGGACTGCTCTCCCGAGTTGCCGCCTTTGGCATTGCCAGTGTTATGGTCGTGGCCATATTCACCGTGCATTTATCCAACGGCTTTTTTATGAACTGGGCTGGCAATCAACCCGGTGAAGGGTATGAATATCATCTGCTCGCCATTGCACTTGCCATTGCCATTATGATTAAAGGGGCTGGCCGCTGGTCTGTTGACCAGGTCCTGTCAAAACAAAATTAAGTGTTCAGCACTCTTCAAGGTCGCTTTTTAGAAGCTGGCCATTTCATCGAAAAATTCGACAATGGATTCACAACCCAGGACCCGGATCACAACACGTTATTCATCACAACAAAATCATAACCCATTGTTCAATCCAATTTTTTGTATCAAAAAGGAGATACATCATGATTGCCAAACGCCCGAGCGACAAACGCGGACATGCCGACTACGGCTGGTTGAAAACCTATCACACTTTTTCATTTGCCGATTATCACGATCCCAAACACGTTCATTTTCAAGCGCTCAGGGTTATCAACGAAGACTGGGTGCAACCCGGTCGCGGTTTTGGCACACACCCACATGACAACATGGAAATTCTCACCTATGTGCTTGACGGTGAGCTGGAGCACAAAGACAGCATGGGCAATGGTGCGATCATTCGCCCTGGCATCATTCAGACGATGACTGCAGGTACTGGCATTACACACAGCGAATTTAATCCATCAAAAACACAGCCAGTGCATCTGCTGCAAATCTGGGTGATTCCCAATAAACAGGGTCTTACGCCCAGTTATGGGGAATACACCTTTGATACGGACAGTCGAAATGGACAAATGCAATTGATCGCATCCCAGGACGGTCGCGATAATTCTGCTGTTATCCATCAGGACATCAGTCTTTATACCACTGTTCTAAATGCCGGACAACACATCACGCACACACTTGCCCCCGGTCGCTATGCCTGGGTGCAGGTGGCTCGGGGCAGCATCGACCTCAATGGCGAAACCCTCGAAGCCGGTGATGGCGCCGCCATCAGCGAAGAAATCACCCTGACTTTTACAGGCAAAACCAACTCGGAAACCCTTCTCTTTGACCTGGCCTAACTGTTATAAAGGAACTCCTCATGCCCAACACCTCTGGCATCACAATTGTCGCCATTAATGGAAGCGTGCGCCCTGGAAATTATACTGGCAAAGCTCTCAACCTGGTCGCCAGTGAATTTAGAAACCACCCTGAAGCACAGTTCGAAATCATTGACCCGACCACCCTCACGCTTCACCTGCCCGGACAAGGCAACGACCACACCGACGCCGAGCGCATTCAGGAAACCATTCAAAATGCCACCGGCGTGATTCTGGCCACTCCCGAATACCATGGCAGTTACTCCAGCGCCATCAAACTCGTTATTGAAAACCTCGGGTTTCCCTCAGCTCTTGCAGGCAAACCCATCGCACTCTTAGGGGTTGCCGCAGGTCGCATTGGAGCCATTAAGGCCCTTGAACATTTGCGCAGTGTCTGTTCTCATGTGGGCGCACATCCCTTGCCCCTGCCCATTTCTATTGCAGGTGTGCAAAACGTTTTTGCTGACGACGGCACCTGCACCGATTCGGGCACTGAAAAAGCCATTCGCAGTGTGGCGACCAACTTGCTCGACTACATCCATAACAACATCTGCCCGCGCATCACACTGGAATCCATCTTGCGTGAAGGCACTCTGATTTAATACCACCCACAAAAAAACGCCCCGCGACTTGCGGGGCGTTTTGCATTCTCATTTTGCCACACATTATCCTCTGGATGGTTCTGGCATCTCGCGCCTTGCCTTTGCCGCCAATTCGACCAGATGCCCATCGTGTGCCATACCTTGTTCCAGATGGCGCATTCTGCCTGGCCCGGCTGTTGCCACCATTTTCTCACCATACATCCGATCGTTCCAGAAGCGCGCATGTCCTGCAATGTATTTTTTAAAAATCTCAATGTGTGCTTCATCTTCGGGAAATCGCGCACTGCAATTGATTGTGAACATGCGCCGCTGAGAACTGCCTCCAAATGCCGCGTGTTTTAAATTGTGATTAAACACCACCACATCGCCCGGTTTTGTTTCCAGTGCCAATGCAGGTACCTCTCGCCCATCCAATCCCCAAACATCTTGTGATTGCCGAATTTTATCCTGAAGGCGCTTGGCAAATCCATCTTCCAGATGGTGGCTGCCCGGAATGACCCGCAGGCATCCTGTATCCCGTGTTACCACATCCAGATAAAATGCCACTTTTACAAACCGAACCGATTTGCCCCATCCATCCGAATGCCACCCGGTATCGCCTGCATAATAATTGCCATCGGATCCCACATAGTTAAAATCGTCGCCCAGCAATCCTGTTAAAATGCTGTGAATGTGATCATCATCCAATAATGCACACAGCCGTGGGTGCTGGTCAATAAATGGTACGATACACGATCTCCGTTGTCCATCGTGCGGTTTTCCTGCATGCCCACCCCCGCGTTCGGCCCAGATTCCTTCAAATGCATCTATAATCTCCCCCGCACAATCGGCCATCAACCCCGGAAAAGACAAAAACCCAAATGTTTCAAAACGAGCTTTTTGCAAATCTGTAAGCACCATGATCGACACTCCCAAAATGAACGTGATCCCCAACCAACAATGAATCGGAATATATATTCAAACCGCCTGAAAAATCAACAAATACGCACAAGTTAATATTTTTTCACATCAAACTCATGGATTTTGCTTCAACGTGAATTGATAGGAATTTCGTGATCTAAAACCATGAGGTATTTTTTTCCAAAATCAGTCCGGTAGGTGATCAAATAGCCGTGGAACAAACTGTGCTGTAAAATCTCTGAACAAACGTACGACTCGTGGAATATGTCTATTACTCAAGTGTACAATCGACAAATCCACGGTAGAAAAGTGCCAATTTGACATGACCTCGACAAGTTTCCCTTCTTTTAATAATTCAGGTTGGACGATGGGAGGCAAGTCGCCAATACCTCCACCAGACTCAAGAGCTTTTGCCAGACCTAAATAGTCATTCATTGTCAGATGTGGATAAAATGTAATGGTTTCCTTGCGTTGGCCCTTAGCAAAAGCCCAGGTGTTTTGCGGAGTCCAGTGCGAAAAAGCTAAAAGCCGGTGTTCAAGCAAGTCTTGGGGGTTTTGAGGAGGCTTAATGGAAGCCAGATATTCTGGGCTGGTGACCAGCTGATGGCGATAACGTAATACCTTTTTTATCATGAGACTTGAGTCTGGTAGCGAGCCGACGCAAAACTCCAAATCAATTCCTTCAACGATATGATCGACCGACCGTTCGGTCACCAGAATACGCACATGTACTTGTGGATGGGACGCCTGAAAGGCGATAACCAAAGGCGTGAGCAAACTGTCAGAGATGCTGGGTGGTGCTGAGAGACGAAGTGTCCCTTTCACTTCTGCAAGCTGATTTGAGACAACGCTTTCGATGGCTTCGCTTACTTCAACGCTTTTCTGGGCTTGCTTGAGAACTTCTGCCCCAATATCAGTTAGGCGCAATTGCCGGGTTGATCGCTCGAGAAGTCGGACGCCGAGTTGGTTTTCCAACTCGGCGATTTTGCGGCTCACCGTTGAGACCGGCATGCCCAATTGCCGTGCAGTTGCCGAAAAACTCGTCGTGTCAACGACCTTGGCAAAGATCATTAATGCATTCAGGTCTGTCATTCCATATTTCCATATTTGGGAAAATGATTCTTGAAAATGCCTACTAATCCTAAATATGCAAATGTTCTATATTTTTGGCAACGAATAAAGAAACCACCTTCGCTAAAGGAGAATGACGTGAAATCGATGATCTTTAAGATAGGCATAGTCGCTTTTTTGATGGTACCGTACTCACCCAGCGCAGAGCCTCGTGCATTTTCTGATTATGCACCTGTGCTCAAGCATGTTTTAGAGAACGCACTGCCCATCAATCCAGAAACAGGAATCTATGTGCAGGCAATCAATCATGGTGTCTATGTCGTGAGTGATGGTATCTGGCAGTCAGCATTTGTAGTGACGGATGACGGGGTCGTCGTCATCGATGCCCCAGAATCATATGCGCCGAAAATCAGACAAGCGATAGGAAACGCCACAAACCAACCCATTAAAATGCTGATTTATTCCCATGCGCATAAGGATCACATCGGCGGATCAGCGGCGTTTGGCGACATTAAGAATTTGGAAGTCGTCGCTCTCGAAGGCGTTGCTCATTTTCTAAAAGAGAAACAGGACCCCAATCGACTCGTTCCGACGATGACATTTAAAAACAAAAAAACCATACGCTTTGGCGGCAAGACCATTGAGCTTACACAGCACCGTAATTATCACTCCGATGAGGGCGATCTGTTTATTTATGTGCCTGATGCAAAATTTCTAATGGCGGTCGATATACTTGCCCCGGGTTATGTGCCATTCTCTGGTTTTGATATAACGTCTAATTTTCATGAGTACCAAAAAGTCTTTGCCGACGTTCTTGCTTATGATTTTGATGTATTTGTTGGAGGACATCTCACCGCGCTTGGTACGCGTGAGGACGTTAAGATGACAGAAGCGTATACAACCGATGTTTATAAGACTGTTAAACGCATTCATGACAACACGAATATGATGACGGTCATGGTTGAAACGGCTGAGGCCGCTGGTGGTTGGGATAATAAATATCTTCTTTTTAAAGCGTTTCTAGATAAAGTCGTAGTACAGGCAACTGCCGAAATCGAAGCGCGTTGGGTGGGTAAACTGGCGGGTGTCGATGTGTGGGCCGATACACATGTTCGCACGGCACTGATTTACGTTCGATGGGACGACTGATTTGCAGCAATACCTATGGGGCCAGATTCGGATCCCAACATCGAGCGCGTTCAGAATGTGGCCATCGGGCCGTTCACCTCGTTTGCCGACTGGATAAGAAACAACGCTTGATGGTGCGTTAGTTGCTCAAAGCTGGTCATTGAAGTTGTGATAAGATAGAACCCGAACGATAAACGAGGGAGACATAAAATGGAAAAAAACGAAAGAGCAAAGATTGAAGCGTTGTTGGGCGAATACCGCGAGGCGTTGAACACGTCGGATACCGACAAGGCTGTTGATCTGTATGCCAAAGACGGTGTATTTATGCCCAGCGAAGCTCCCAGTGCCATCG
>CAXNEV010000055.1:0-12478 GCA_964200925.1 Candidatus Latescibacterota bacterium
CATCTCGCGCGTTTTGGATTTTCACACCGGCAACCCCGCCATCTTTTATCCTTCGGCGCTCATTGCCGGCCAGACGCATGATTTTGAAGACGCGCGCCTCCACCGCAAAATCGGATCAACAGGCGAAGCCCTCACGGGTTTTCGCTACATCAGTGGATATGCCGAAGGATGGCACGGCACCCACACCGACATCTTGCCCGGCGCGTTTAAAGAATGGGTCTATGAACACACCGGCGCGCTGTGTTTTATCGTCGAAATGGGCATGCACTACAACTACCTGGGCCTGGATGATCTTCAACGGCAAAAACCACCGATAGAACGCGAAGAAGCCGATGGCCTGGCCCAGCTTGCCTGGCATGAGGCCAATCCAAAAGCCGGGTTGTTCCACGTTTGGAAACCCTTTGATCATCCGCAATTGGGCCCTGTCGAAATCGGGGGTTGGGATTGGGTCATCTGGAGCAATCCGCCGCCAGAAAAAATGGAAGACGTGTGCAAAAAAGGCGCGGAATTTATTCTCGACGTGGCCAAATACTGCCCTGTCATTCACATTGAAATACCCGAAGTGACATCCATAGCAGAAAACCTGTACAAAATTCGCGTTTGCATTCGCAATACCGGCCTGCTTTCCACCAGTGCCACGCGACAGGGACAAAATACCCATCCTTTTGCAAAACCCCTCCTGACCGTACAGGCAAACGATGACATGGATATGATTTCAGGAAAAGCCGAACAACACATCGACCACCTGCCCGCAACAACGGGTGTTCACCATGCGTCCTATGTCATTCGCACACAGGCCCGTCATCTAACCGTCGCGTTGGCATCCGACAAAGGCGGCAGCACAAGTGCCGTCATCATGTTGCCCAGGCAGTGAGCCTGCCTACAATAAAAAACAGTGAATCTTGAAATCAAACTCTCACATGTCAACAGTCATCATCCCCTTTTTTAAAGGGGATTTAAAGGGGATTGTCAACCCATAGCACCTTTCGCGAATGGCTGATATATCCAATTGTTTTTTCTAAGGAGCTTATCCCCCATCCTTTTGTGAAAGATCTCAACACATGGCAGAATTTGATATCGACACCTCAGCCGCCCAAATGTGCAACTTGCTCAAAAATGCCAAACGCGTTGAAATCCACCGGCTCAATGGCGAAACCACCGTTTTAGCCGATGGCAAACCCATTGGCTTGCTCACCGCTGTGCGATTGCGCAAATCTCCTGCCGGAGATGTGTGGGGGTTTTTTGAATTCTGGGGCGGCAAAATGGCCGAGCGCGAAGTAGATCACCTCGATGTGTATCTCACCCATATCGACTGAGGTTTTATCACACCTTTACAAGGTATAAACACTTTCAATGAAGAAACCACGCGATACGGAAAGATTTTCCGCGCGATTCTATATTGAAAAACTAAAAAGTAACACATCTGTTTGGGGTGGGGTATATTTTAAGGAGAGGTACTCACATGGCATGATTCGTCTTGATCAAATATAGATATCAGGCGCAGTTCACATGTTATGTGGAGGATAAGGCGATGAGAATTGAGAGAACGCGGGATATTTTGGATCATGCCAGAAAGTTTCATCGCATGATCGCCGATGCCTATCATCAAAAAGGCGAACATGCCGATCACATTCGCTTGCGCATGCTGCTCGATTATCTGGAATTACATGAAAAACACCTGGAAAAAACGCTGGGTGAATACGAAGAAGCGGCATCTAAAAAAATTCTGGAGCACTGGTTTCGGCAAAGCCCTTGTGAAGTCAAATTTGCCGAGTTGAACCAGTTGTTGGCACAGGAAAATCCAACAGAAGATGACATTGTTAATCTGGCTGTGTCTGTGGATAATTGTATGATCGATCTGTACAAATCGTTTGTGAACTACACAGACGATGAAAATGTACGGGCGTTATTTCAAGATCTCGTTTCCCTGGAAGAACACGAACAGCGCCGGATGGTGCGTGATTCCCTGCGTTTCCAGGATTTGTAAAACCGTTCAAAAATGACTTTTTCCAACAACAAAAAGGCCGACGATTAAATCGTCGGCCTTTTTGTTTATACTTTGGGGCGATTATAAGACCGTTTTAACGATGGCCTTTGTACGCCTTTGAGCGATTTTGAGTGGTTGTCATTGATAATTTGCTGCTGCCGATGGTGTGTTTCCCATTGATGCTGGGCGCGTGTGCCATCGCTTGAAGCCAACCAGGCAGTCAGCTTTTCCCCATCCACCTGGCCAGCAGTCACAATGTCCAGATCGGCAAAAGCCTGGCGGCGGCGTTTGACTTCGCCGCGCGAACAGTTCAGTTTTCGGGCAATGTGTTTATCCTCAACTTCTGCAGACAACAGCTCAACAAACGTGCGGTAAAACGTTTCCGCATCAGTAATGATCATAGATGCCATCACATTCTCCTTTTGTGGTCGTATGGATTGTGGTTTACCATCTGGAGAAGGTCGGTTTACATGGGAATTCTCCTACCAGAATGAACGATGAAATGCCTAAAAAGTTTCAGAGGCACATCTTTTTGACGAATTCGCACCTAAAAATGTTTCTAACGAATAATGCCTGTTTTTTTGAAAAATTCCTGTGTGGCGGCACCAAGCAGTTTGGGCACATGCGTATAGGTATAAAACACCCCTTGGCTGAGAACATCGCGAATGTTTTCGGTGGTTCCGGGTGTGCCAGGGGCTTTGCCTGCGGCCCGAATTTTGGAAAATGCCGTTTCAATGGCTTGTTTAACAGGGGGTGCTTTGGGGTTGCCCGGATATCCCATCGATTGTGACAGATCGTTGGGGCCTACAAAAAAGACATCGACGTGATCCACTTTGAGAATATCGTCCAGGTTGGGCAGGGCTGCTTCATCTTCAATTTGCACACAAACCAGGGTTTCCCGATTGGTCATGGCCAGATAATCGTCCATTGATAAACCCAGGCCGTATTGGGCCGCTCGTGTGCCCCCCCCAACCCCCGTGTGCCTATGGGATGATATTTGACGGCTTCAACAGCACGGCGAGCATCCTCGACTGTGTTGACATGCGGAACCTGCACACCCATCACCCCTCGGTCCATCAGTTGCAAAATTTCTTCGGGGTTATTGCTGCGAGGCCGTGCAATGGGCGTAAGACCCACGGCTTCGGCGGCAAGAGTGAGCAGTTCGGCTGTTTCAAGGGTGATGTTGCCGTGTTCACAATCGATGAGAATCCAGTCGAAGCCCAGGTGGCCAATGATTTCGACTATTTGCACAGATGGGATCATCACCGAAACGCCAAAAACAGGTTTGCCAGCGAGAATTTTGGCTTTCATTTTGTTGGGTTGCATCATTTGCTCCAGAGGATGGGTTAAATTTGGTCAATCCATTTGTAGGCATTTTTCCCATTGTGATAAAAATATTTTTCCGCCGCGTTTTTGCCTTTGGTATTGAAATACTCCTGAACAATTTGAAAAACCGTATGATAAGATGCGGCGCGTTCACATACGGGCCAATCGCTGCCATAAATGAGGCGGTCTTCTCCAAAAGCATTCCACAGCACATCGAGGGTGGGTTTGTAATAGGCCACATCACCGGGAGCGGGCTGGTTTTGAGCCATTTCAACCAGTGCCGACACTTTCATATACACATTGGGATATTGCGCAACCCGCTGAATGGCTTTCACCCATTCGGCATCGGGTTGTTGGCCGTTGACGGGCACAAGGGCAATATGGTTGATCACGATGCGCAAATCGGGAATGCGTTTGGCCAGATTGGCTGTGGCTTCCAATTCTTCGGTGTGAATGAGCAAATCCACTTCCAGATTGCGATCGGCAAGTTTTTTGGCGATACCATACAGGTTGTCGGGTGAAAAATTTTGAATGCGCCCCCGACCCAGCCGAATGCCGCGAAAAATGGGATTGGCCGCAAACGTGTCGAGATGGGATTCAAAGTTTGGATCTAAAGGATCGAGGTTGCCCACAAACCCCACGATGACAGGGTTTTGAGCGGCCAGATCGAGTATCCACTGGTTGTCATTAAGCCAAACACTGGCTTCAACCACAACGGTTCCAACCACCCCTTCGGGTTGGGCAAGCGCACAAAAATGTTCGGGTAACACTTGGCGGTAAAGCTGGGCATTGTCGGGATTTGGCCACGGAATGCCCTGAGGGCGTGTGGGATCGTAAAAATGCGTGTGTGTATCAATGATCATTGGGGTTCCTTTAATATTGCAAATTGAGATCGACGATATTTAAAAGAGATTCTCCGTGTACAAACCGCGAAACATTGTCACAAAGCAGGTCTATCATGCGGGTATTGGAATGAGGCGAGTGACCAGAGGCATGAGGGGTTATGATAACGTTTGAATAAACCCACAGAGGATGATCGGAAGGCAACGGTTCAGGATCGGTAACATCCAGACCGGCCCCGGTTATCTGATTGTTGTCCAGGGCTTTCATCAGCGCATTTGTATTAATGATGCCGCCGCGTGCAATGTTGAGAATATAAGCCGACGATTTCATCAGTTCAAATTCCCGGTCGTGATATCGGTTGCGGGTTTCGGGCGTGAGAGGCACACACACAGCCACCCAATCGGCCTGGGGCAACAGGTCGTGCAGGCAATCGTGTGGATAAACCGCTTCAACGGTATCGGGCCTGGGTTGATCGGGCCGCCGTCGGGTGGCGATCACACGCATGTCAAACCCGGCAGCCCGGCGCGATAGGTGTTCTCCGGTGCCGCCCAAACCGTCAATGAGGAGGGTTTGCCCGGTGAGTTCCCCTGAGGGATAGTTGGTTCTTTTTTCCCAGATTCGGTTTTGTTGGGCTTTCAACAGAAACGGCAATTGTCGGCTAAAGGCCAGAATAAAGGCCATGAGATGATCGGCCAAATGGGAACCGTATATGGCACTGGCATTGGTGAACACAATATTGCGCTGTTTCAATTCTTTAAAAGGATATCGCTCAACCCCGGCACTGGTGGCCTGCACCCATTTTAAATTGGGAGCGGCAAACAAAAATTCGGGTGTACAAAAAGTATAAACCGCATCGGCCAGAGGTGCAAGGGCAAGGGCTTCGTCTTTATTTTTGGCAACGAGAAAATCTATTTCTGGTGCCGTGGTTCTCAGGCGTTCTAAAATTTCCTGGCCCAGGTCCGGCACCACCATGTGCAGGGGCATGTTTTGATCCTCAATTGGATGGTTGAAAAACGGGCATCACGCGTTTGGCAAACAAGGTCATCGCTGTGAGAATTTGTTGATGGCTCATGGTTCCCCATCGAAACCAGCAGATCACTTCGCCTATGCCTGTTTGTTGTAGGGTATTGATTTGCTCAATCACCTCTTCAGGCGTTCCTATGATGGCGCGTTCTGACAGATACGTTTTGACTTGTTCTTCCAAAAGTGCCGGTGACGGGGTTTCTTGCGCCAATTTGTTGCGCAATTTCATGAGCCATGTTGTTGCTTTGTATGCGGTTTGATAGGCCAGGTCATGGGTGTTGGCAAGGCACACATTGCGCAAAACCCCTGTATGGCTAAGGGTTTGCTGGATGAAATCATCGCACAAACCCGATGCGGTTGCAATTTTTTGATAGTGCTGCATGAGATCGGGTAGGGTGGCTGTTTTGACCAATAACAACAACCGATTTCCAGCCCGGGCCACTTCTGCAACAGAATCCAGGCTGTTTGCAGCCACTGCAATGGGAGGATGGGGGGTTTGTTTCGGGCGCGGCAAGGTGGTCACATGGTGCAAATGGTAAATCTTGCCCTGATGATCAAACGTTTTGTTTGTCCAGGCTTTTTGAACGATGCTGAGGGTTTCGGCATGCCGTGTATGGCGCTCGTCAATGTCCAGGCCATACGCGTCAAATTCATAGGGAGAATATCCAGGCCCAAACCCGGCAACCACGCGGCCTTTGCTGAGTTGATCCACCATGGCAATTTCTTCGGCCAATCGCACAGGATGGTGCAACGGGGTAACATTGACGCCATATCCAATGCGAATTTTTTGCGTTTGAACAGCTGCTGCCGCCGCCATGACAGAAGGCGAGGTGCAAATGCCAAATGACGAGGCGTGGTGTTCGGTGAGCCAGGCCGTGTGGAAATTCAGACGCTCTGCATGCCGAATTTCCCGAAGGGTTTCGGAAATCACCTGATGATCGGTCAACCCTTCGGGTTTGCCCATGATGTGAAACGTTCCAAAATGCATGAATAGCCTTTTTAATAAGTTGTAACATAGAGCTTTTAGCAGTCAGCAATCAGTCTATGCGGTTGCGATTGGACCCCGGGCCAGTTGGAACGTCGCAGGCAGGGTCACCAAATTGATATGGTCTTGAAAAAAGCGGCCACAAAAGCATCACAACTTGGCATCGGATAAAACCTTATCCATCTCGAATTCTTTAAACCATTCTCAAAAATACAACGATCTTTACGATATGCCAGACATTTTGCGCAGCACCTCAATAATTGCCGAGTTGTCCTGATCGCCAAATCCGAGCGCAACACCTGAGCGCAATAATTGTGCATGCAAGGCGCTGATGGGCAATGCGGTGTGGGTGCGCTCGCCCAAGTCGAGAATGAGGCCCACGTCTTTTAAGTGTTGAGACAGGCGTGCCTGTGGGCTAAAATCGCTGTAAATCATTTTGTCGCCTTTGGTGTCCATCACGCGTGAATAGGCCGCGCCAGATTTGAGCACATCGAGCAAAACATGCAAATCCACACCGGTTTTTTGAGCCAGCACCAGCCCTTCGGCAAATACCAGGCGGTTGAGACCGAGCACAAGATTGACAATGAGTTTGGCTTCGGCACCTTTGCCAAAAGATCCCATGTGACATGTTTTGAGGGCAAAGGTTTGAAAAACATCGGCACACAAATCCAAAATCGATTTTTCGCCCCCAACCATCACCAGTGCATCGCCATCACACACCTGTTGGCTCGATCCCAGAATGGTGGCATCGAGAAAATGAATGCCCTTCTGATGGAGACGCAGGGCCAGATCGGTTGACATAACCGGGTCGGCGGTGGTAGTGTCAATAATAAAAGCACCCGGTTGAGCGGTTTCCAAAATGCCCTCTTTGCCTTCAACAACGGTGTTCACAATGCTGGAATCGGGCAGTGACAAAACAATGCGCCGGGCGTTTGCGGCCACTTCTGCCGGGGAACCACAGGGATCGATACGGCTGCCATGCTGTGTGATTTTAGAAGGGTTGTTGTCGTATCCGGCAATTGCAAAACCCGCTTGAGAAAAGCGTTCCACAAGCGCACTGCCAACAAGGCCAAGACCAATTAAACCCAAAGTATTGTGTGCATTTTGCATCGCATTCTCCGCAAAGGTAACCACCTGTATTACAAATAGGGAACAGACCGCTGTTTGTCAAATCAAAAAGATGCAAAAATTTAATTGAAACTTAATTGTTTTTATATATTTTATGCGCAACAGAAAGAGAATGCTGAAAAGGTTGGGACGGGAACGGGTACTTGTACAAAAATCTATCAACCCACAGAGGACAGAATGACGCTTAAACCGATACAAACGCCGGATATTCAACGCCCCACCAAAGATCTGATTGAGGCACTTTCGCACATTGGCAGTGCCACAGCCAGTGGTGAGTTGTTTAAATTGGGCATTCGCAGCGCGCATATTGTGGGACCTGTTTCGCGAACACCGGGCAAAAGTGTGGTGGGCCCCGCATTAACCCTGCAATTTATGCCCAAACGCGAAGATTTGCACGGCGGTGGAGAATATCAGGGCCCGGAAAGGCAGTTGCATCGCCACGCGCTTTATCATACCCAACCGGGAGACATTGTGGTTGTGGATGCGAGGGGTGATATGACCAGTGGGGTATTTGGCGAAATGATGTTGACCTATTTTTGCGGGCGAGGTGGGCTTGGGGTCATTGTCGATGGGTGTATTCGGGATTTTCCAAAGGCCAGAGAACTGGATCTGGGATTGTGGATTCGGGGCACCACGCCCAATTTTCATGTGCAAACCAATATTTTTCCTTTTGCCGTTAACGGTCCCATTGCCTGCGGCAATGTGCTGGTTATGCCGGGTGATATCATTATTGCCGATGACGACGGGGCCGTGGTTGTGCCTATTAAATTGGCGCCCGAACTGGCCAAAAAAGCCACAGAACACGCCGAGTGGGAAGATTTTAGCCGCATGAAACTGGCCCAGGGGGGCGATTTGCGCAAGTATTATCCGTTAACCGATGAAGCGCGTGTTGAATATGAAGCATGGCGCAAAACACAAAAATCATAAATTGTTCAACGACAGATTTAAAAATGGACATCCAATGATGATGTGATGGACATCACAGAATAAATTGAGGGAGCGGTATATCATGAGTCGGTTGCGGCACCTTGGAAAGGGTTGACCATGTATTACAAAGAATTTATGTTTGAGCAGTTTGCCGTTGATCTGGGCAATGACTACAAAAAAGCCTATGGTCACCTGGCCCCTGAGTGTGGTGAATTTGTCAAGTGGATGGGACGTTTTGCCATCGAACAAATTGCAAATTCCGACATGTTGTATCACGACGTGGAACACACCATGCTGGTCACGCTGGTTGGGCAACAAATTTTGCTGGGCAAACATTTAAAAGAAGGCGGGGTGAAACCGCAAGACTGGATGCATTTTATGACGGCACTGCTGTGCCATGACATAGGATATGTGCGCGGCGCTTGCCGGGGTGATGTCGATGGGTTTTATGCAACAGGCATTGGAGACGAAAAAATTGAATTGCCAGCAGGATGTACGGATGCGGCCTTGACCCCTTATCATGTGGATCGAAGCAAGTTGTTTGTGGCCGAAAGATTCAGCGGATCTATGCTGGTTGAATTTGATGCCGGTCGCGTATGCAGTTATATCGAACTAACGCGGTTTCCGCCCCCCAAAGACCCCGCCTATAACGATACCAAAGGATTTGCCGGGCTGTTGCGGGCGGCCGATTTTATTGGTCAACTGGGCGATCCCGATTACCTGCGCAAAATTCCAGCGTTATTTTATGAATTTGAGCAAATAGGCAGCAATGAAAAAATCGGCTATAAAACACCGGGCGATATGCGCGCCGGATATGCGGGCTTTTTCTGGAATGTGGTTCATCCGTATATTGGGGATGCCATTAAATATTTGCGCCTGACTCAAAAGGGCAAAGCCTGGGTGGATCGGTTGCATGACCACGTTTGTGAGGTGGAACATTTTTAATTCAAGGATGATGCATAAAAAGCCGCACACGCAAAGTGTGCGGCTTTTGTTATTTTTGCAGGGCATGTTGGTATAAAGCCGTGCTGTAAAACTCATAAGACGCCGCTTTGTCGGGCACATCAACAAGATGAACCGTGAACCGGGCGGGAACGCCATTTTCAGGCAGGTAATCGCGAAAAAAAGCGCGATAGGCTTTGGCGTAGGTGGTGCGCAACCGTTCCTGTTCCTGAGCATATCCCATCGGGTCAACCAGCGGGTTGGGTGTTTTGGGCTGGCAACCAAAAGCGTGAACCTCAATAAAGTCGATTTGTTTTAAAGACTGGCAAATGCCCGCTTCCTTAAGCCAGTGTTCCCACGATTGAAAAACGAGGGGAATTTCCCTTTCGGGATCCATGGTCACAAGTTCTTCCCGGTTGAGCACCCCTTTGGCCGAATAGCCCCCGGTGAGGCCCGCAAAATAAATTTTGAGATCGCCATCGGGCTGGGCTTCGGTGACCAGAGCTGATAAAACGGGATGGTCGCCGGTGTAATAATACGTGAGTTTGCCGCGTTTTTTGACGTTGAAGGCCATCGGGATACTCCTGAAAAATTAAGGTGTGGACAAGATGCGCCATGCAGACCATATTTTGCCGGCGCGAATATCATAACCGTCATTGTCGCGCCGGGTGATCAGTGCAGGTTGACCGTGGTGTTGCACAAGGCCAAGCACGGGATAGGCGCGCACAATATTTTTGGATTCGGTCACAAAAATGTATTGCCCAATCAACAAAGACAATTCAGATAAATTGCCGCGTGTGATCAGGCCCGATTCATGGGTGTTGAGAAACGTGCCTAATACCGGGCCTTGGATGCGGGCCGATGAATTTTTAAGATCAACGCGGCCCGTTTTCAATTGGGTGCCGCCGATCAGCGTGGTTTGGCCGGAATTTGAAACAAAAGCCAATCGCCCATTACATGTGATTTTTTGGCGACCAATGTGAAAAGTATCGGGCGATTTTCCGAAACCCGCGCTGAAAAGGCGATCTGTGCCACGGCTGGTCTCAATGTCGATAAGCAGAGTAAGGCTTTTTTCATCGAGATAGGGCACCCGAACCTGATGCACAATGGTGCCTTCGGCATACACAGTGACAAAAGCGGATGGGCCTTGGGTGCGTCGCCGAATGAGATATGGCACGGTGGTGCCCACATCGTGGGCTTTGCGCTGGCCAAATCCCTGGCCAATAAAAACGGTTTCGGGCTGGTTTGCCGGTACATGAACGGAAAAGGTTTGGCGGTTGGCGCGCCAGGTGGCTGTCCAGGCCTGAGCAGGAGATGCAACGTGAAGGTCAAAAAGATCGTAGAGTGATTGGTGTGCCGGGTTTTGTGTCAGCCCTGAAAGGGTCAGGTTTTTGTTGGGACCATGCATGATCCAGTCGTGTGTGCGTCCCCCGCGCACCCGAAAAATATCAACCACGTATTCCGATTTGCCACTGCCAATAACGGCTATGGTGCGTTGATAAAACGAGGCACCACTGGCATTGGAGGTCGCTTCCATGACATGGAGATCGGCACTGGTATAAAAGATGTGGAATGTGCCGCGCCGCGCTTTGTCTTGCTGTTCTTTTTCATCCACCATGACCAGATTGTGCGCAAAAGTGCGCCGAGTTTTAATGCCCAATTCCTGCATATCCCACAAATAACCCAGATCGGTGAGCCATTCGTGGCCATTTTTCCAGTAATACAGATTTAAATGGTCGTAGTGGTGATGCCCTTTCCAATCGGCAGCGGACAGAATGATGGCGCTGTCTTTTCCTTTTTTGCCCGTGCGCAGAGTGCCAATGTTGAGGTGCGGGCCCAGATCCGTGCAAAATTCATGAGATTGTTTGGGCAGTTCTGTCGCTTCGCGGTAAAAAACCGAAGCGGTATCGATGTTGCCGCCAAACCAGAATTGCGCAATCCGACCGGCGTAACAGCGTTCTTTGTTAGAGAGATTGTGCTGAATCAGATGATGATTTTTGTCGGGATAATTGCGGGCGAGAATATCGGCAAACATGGCCGATAAGTGACAGGGCAGCCGATTGTCGGCGAGTAACGGATAATCGCCATTGGGCAACAACGGGCGGGTCATGCTCTGCCAGACGGCCCGGTAGCGAGGCCACTGATAGAGATTGAAGCCATCAAGATGCCCAGGAGATGACACAAATCCATCGGGATCGCGATAGTATTGCAACGCTTCGGCCAATCGCCAGATGCCGTGCAACATCATGCTGGCATAACCAATGGATTCGGGAGTGCCGCCATCGGGCAACCACCAGTCTCGCACGGCTCGCACAAATCCGTCCAGACCAAACCGAACCAGCAAGGGATCGCCGCATACCATGCCAATAAGCCCCACTGCGCACCGGTTCATGCCGGTTTTGTTGTTGATCACACTGTCGGAAAAAAGCATGACCGCCGCATCGAGCAACAGGTTGCGTTCAATGTGTTTGCGATCATTATCGGTGAGGGTGCTGGCAATTAAGTCATAAGCCAAAATGAGTTTTTGCAACGAGGTGCCTTCCATGCCACCCGATGATCCCCATCGCAAAACCGCCCAATAACCGGGATAGAGTTTGCAATCGGGCACATTGCCGGGCAGACACCATTCAGGTTCGGGTAATGCGGTCACATGGGAAGCGGCGATTTTGGGTTCCATGTCGGCATATTCACCATAGGAAGAATGCACGAGGTAGTGTGGGTGTACATCGGCAAACCGTTTGAGAATGCGGGCGGTTGCCTGCGCATATTCTATTTTGCCAGAAAGGGCATACATAAGCGACAAATCTTCGGCGGCATTGGCCGCGTGGCGACACTGGTGAATGCGGGCGTGCCCTGAAAAGCTGGAGTGGATGGCGGCATATCCATAAGCTGGCCAAGATTTGCCACTGTAGTAGGTGATGATTTGTTCGGAGTCGAAGCGGCTGTGAAAAACAAGGTCTTCGGGATAGTCGGCGTTGGGATAAACGGTGCCGCAGCCTTTACAGCGAATGTGTTCGGGATCATCCGGAAACCAGTCGTAAGCGCCGTGCATGGGGGCAAATTCGCATTTGGGACACATCGTAAAATGCGGTGACCCCGGCGTGGGGCGCGGCACATAGATTTGCGCCCAGCTCTCATTGACAGGGCCCAGGGTTTGCACGCGTTTTTCAAGGCATACAAAAGCGGCTCTGGCCCAGGTGTGTTGGGTGACATTTTGCCGTGCGCGTTTAATGTCATGAACAGAAAAGAGGATTGCCGGATGGCGCACATGAGTGCGGTACTTTTCCCATCGAGACAGATCTGTCATATCGGGCACG
>CAXNEV010000056.1:0-12458 GCA_964200925.1 Candidatus Latescibacterota bacterium
AAAGCCATTGGGTATATCAAACAAGGCGGCCTTGTTTCCTATCCCACCGAAACCGTTTACGGTCTGGGTGCCGATCCCTTCAATCCACGAGCCATTGAACGCCTCTTTGTCAGCAAAGGCCGCGCATCTGAAAAAGGGATCATCCTGCTCGTGCGCGGCACAGAAGATCTCCCGCCACTCGTCTCAGAGATTCCACCCATTGCAGAAACACTCATCAACGCATTTTGGCCAGGCCCCCTCACCCTCATCTTCAAAGCGCACCCCCATGTGCCAACCGCCCTTCTGGGTGGCCACAATACCGTTGCTCTGCGCCACTCCAGCCATCCCCTGGCACAGCAACTCCTTGCCCAACTCAAAGGCCCGCTTACCAGCACCAGCGCCAATCGGTCTGGCGAACCACCGGCACAATCGGCCCAAGAAGTACAGGCCGCGCTGGGCAATCATCTCGATCTCATATTAGATGGCGGCCCCTCGTCCAGCAGTCAGCCCTCCACCCTCATCGACATTTCACAAAACAAGGCTGTGATTGTGCGCGAAGGCTGCATTTTGCGTCAGATGCTTTCCCGTTATCTTTTTCCCGCAGGTCTTGTTTAATCACCCATCATAATGTCACATCAATTTGATCTGCCACCAGTTCTTCTTGTGCATAAGCCATTAATAGCCCGCCTTCTTTTACCAGATCCACAATTTTGGGATCCAATTCGCCATCTTTAACCATGAAGCCCATAATGCGCAACGCCTGTGACAATGGAATGGGCTTGCGATAGGGCCGATCCGATGCCGTTAGTGCCTCAAACACATCGGCAACGGCCAAAATACGGGCTTGTAAAGGCAATTCTATTGCCGCTAACCCCTGGGGATATCCTTTGCCATTGAGTTTTTCGTGGTGCCCGCCTGCATATTGAGGCACATGATTTAATCCTTTGGAAAACGGCATTTGCAACAACATTTTAATGCTTACGGCTGCGTGATTGTTAATCACCTTCCGCTCTTCATCGGTCAGCGTTCCTTTGCGAATCGACAAATTGTACACTTCATCCGGCGTTAAACGCGCATGGGTTTTGCCATCCATCTCAAACGTTTTAGAGGCAATTTCTTTCAACCGCGCCAGATCGGCATCTGCCATAAATTCCCCACCTGTGTTGCACCGCACCACAAAATCCAGTTCTGCCTGCAGGTTGGCCAATTCGGCCTGCAAATGTGCTTCTATTTCTGCACATCGCGCCTGGTGAAATTCATCGCGAGACAAATCCAGTTTTTTCTTGAATGTCGCAATTTGCACATCGCGTTTAAAAACTTCGTAGCGCGTTCTGACCGTTTCAATGCGGTCGGTAATGGTTTCCAATTTGGTGGCTTTGTCCACCACATATTCCGGGGTGGTCATTTTGCCCACATCGTGCATCCACGCCGCAATGCGCAATTCTTCCAATTCTTCGGGTTTGAATTGCACACGTCCCCACATCCCTTCTTTTTTTTGATTAATCGTTTCGGCAATCATCATAGTAAGCTTGGCCACCCGACGCACATGCCCGGCTGTATAGGGTGATTTTTCGTCAATGGCCGTGGCCGTTGTTTCTATAAATGAATTGAACAATTGTGACAAATTCTGAATCAGATGTGCATTGGTAATGGCCACTGCTGCCTGAGAAGCCAGCGATGAAATAAAATTTTCATAAGCTTCAGAAAACGCAATAAACTGTTTTCCAGTGGCATCTTTGGCATTGAGCAATTGCAACACCCCGACAATTTCCCCTTGCTGGTTTCGCAGAGGTACAACCAACATTGACCGCGAGCGATATCCCGTTGTTTCATCGTATCGGCGCGTGCCTCTGAAATCGTAACCTTTGGCCTCATACACATCGGGGATATTAACAACTTCCCCGGTATTGACCACATAGGCCGATACATGTTTTAAATTGATTTGCCCATCCACAATTAAAGGCACAGGCGGCAAACCCGATTTTTCAATCGGCATGCCACTGGCCCCACCCATGCGGGTGCCCAACGTATCATTTTGCAAAATTTTCCAATCCAAACACCGCCCATCATGGCGCACAATATACAACGTGCCCCCATCGGCATGTGTGAGGCGACGCGATTCATCGACAATCATTTCGAGCAATACATCGATATTGGTTTCACCCGAAAGGGCAATGCCAATGCGGATCAAATTGTCGAGACGGGCTTTGAGATCGTCACTGTCAGACACAACACAGTCCTTGAATGGAAACAGCGTGCAAAACAACCCGATTTACACTTGGCGTTTCATAAAAAATGCAACGGTCTGATTTTTTCAAAAAGGGAAATAAAACCACCCGGGAAGAGTACGGAACGAAGGCGGGATATGTCAAGCAAAAGAAAGATCAGTCCACCGAGTGATTCTGGATCAGCTTGAGCCAATCGCGTTCGGGCACAGATCGCTTGGACACCAGTTGATCAAATCCATCTGTGCCCACAGAACTGCGTTGAACAACAGGAGAAAATTGGGCCTGATCCAGAGCTCGATACATCTGAGCTTTTTCTATATCTGTCATATTGCTTCGTTTCAACAGCTCAGACATAATTGCTGGGTGAAACACATGGTCGCGTTTCAACAACCGCGGTTCGGGCTGGGAATAGCGCCGAACATGGGTTGTTTGAGCGG
Source organism: Candidatus Latescibacterota bacterium (assembly GCA_964200925.1). Lineage (GTDB taxonomy): Bacteria > Latescibacterota > UBA2968 > UBA2968 > UBA2968 > CAXNEV01. Next base: position 2,645 of record CAXNEV010000056.1, read on the forward strand.
CATCGGGTTCAGACCTTTTGTTTAACATGTTCAGATCGGCAGGCGAAAAAACCGACCGCACATCGAGCAAACGCAGCCCAGAGGGAGACATGTCGCTGCGCTGTCCCAACCGGGATTCTTCCTGGGCCTGAAGCACACTGCGCTGATCGAGCAGTCGCCTCTCTGTTTCTGAATATTCCGACGTGCGATCCAGTTCTTTTTGCATTTCAGCAGACGGTTCAGAACGCTTTTTCAGCAAATTGTTCACATTTTGTGCCTGTGCCTCATCACTTCCCCAACAAACCATCCATCCGACCCATACTATACAAACCACCAGACACAGCCCATTGTACGCTGCACAAAAACATGAGAATAGAGACTGGAGGCTTAAGACTTGTCCCGTCCCCCCCCAGCCTCTTGCGCTCACGCCGCACGCCGCACTTTGTTTTTTTGACCCGTTACTCATGACTCACGACCCGTGACTTTACTTGTCAAAACAACTGCTCCTGTACAGGTTCATCCACCAATCCTGCCCGAATGCGTTCGGCCAGCGTGGTGTGTCGTTGTGAAACCACATTGTTCTTCACCGCCCTCGCCAGTGCTTTTTGGGTGCCCACCAGCACCACCAGTTCGCGCGCGCGTGTAATGGCCGTATAAATCAAATTGCGCTGCAACATCACGTAGTGCTGCGTCGTAATGGGCATCACCACCGCGCGGTATTCGGCCCCTTGACTTTTGTGTACACTCACCGCATAGGCCAGCACCAGCTCATCCAGTTCTGAAAATTCATAGGATACAACACGCTCTTGAAAACGCACGGTCACAACCTGATCGGTGCTTTCAATGGCCAGCACCCGTCCCAGGTCGCCATTGAACACATCTTTATCGTAATTGTTTCGGATTTGCATCACCTTATCACCCACCCGAAACCGCATGGCGCCACGCGTGAGTTCCTGGCCTTTGCCGTTGAGCAAATCCTGCAACACCCGATTTAAATTGTTTGCGCCCGTTTCCCCGCGATACATCGGCGACAGCACCTGAATGTCTTCTACGGGCTCAAATCCGTATGTTTTGGGCAAACGCGAGGCACACAGTCCGCAAATGGTTTCAACAACTTGTTCGGGTGTTTCAGCCTCTATAAAGAAAAAATCCGACTCTCGCGCATTTTGAATATCGGGCATCTCTCCCGCATTGATTCGGTGCGCATTGGTAATGATTCGACTGGTCTGTGCTTGCCGAAAAATTTCATTTAACGCCACGGTTTCGACTTTGCCCGACACAATGATGTCTTTTAACACATTGCCCGCCCCCACCGATGGCAATTGATCGATATCGCCCACCAGAACAACAGAAGCACTCAGCGGAACTGCCCGCAACAGGCTGTTCATCAGCACGGTATCTACCATAGATACTTCATCGACAATCAGGGCGTCAAGCTCCAGTGGATTTTCAAAGTTCTTCTCAAAGGCATTCTCTTTGGGGCTGTATTTCAACAACCGGTGAATGGTTCTGGCCTCTCGCCCGGTTGCCTCTGACATCCGCTTGGCCGCCCGGCCTGTGGGTGCCGCCAGACCAATGCGTTTTTTCCGGGCGTCCAACAGGGCAATCAACCCTTTAATGGTTGTTGTTTTTCCCGTGCCCGGTCCCCCTGTCAGCACCAGCAGATTGTGCGACAGGGCTTTTTCCAGAGCCATTTTTTGTCGAGGGGCAAACAAGACCCCATCGCGCTGTTCAATGGCCGCAATTTCAGCCGGAATATCCCCTAATTCAATTCGCTGTACCTGCGACAATTGAAAACACCGCGTGGCCACGCCCTTTTCAGCATAATACAAATGCGGCATATACACCCGGCTATCCACGACAATCACCGATTCTTCATTTTTTAATTGTTCAATGCATGATTCAATGGCTTCTGCTGGCACCTCAATGGTTTCTGCACAGATGTCACTCAATGCCTCTTGAGGCAAATACACATCGCCATTTTTATCTGCCGCTTCGTTTAAAATGTGCAAAATGCCCGCTTGAATCCGCTTGTCTGAATGTGTGGGAATGCCCATTTTTTGCGCAATGCGATCTGCCGTTAAAAACCCAATGCCCCACACGTCCACAGCCAGTCGATACGGGTTTTCGCGAATCAGTTCCACCGCCTGTTGGCCGTATTTTTTCCAGATCTTCACGGCATATCCCGTGCCCACTTCATGCGATTGCAAAAACAGCATCACATTGTGAATTTCGCGTTGTTCCTGCCAGGCTTTCACAATCAAATTGGCCCGCTTGGGCCCCAGCCCTTCCACTTCGTTCAACCGCATGTGATCATGTTCGATCACATGCAGCGCTTCTTCGCCAAAGTGATCTACAATGCGCCTGGCCGTGACTGGCCCCACGCCCTTGATTAATCCCGATCCCAGGTAACGTCTCATGCCTTCTACCGACGAAGGATATACCGTTTGATACGACATAATTTTAAACTGCTGCCCATACTGCTTGTGGGATGACCACTCGCCTTCCAACACCACGGTTTCGCCCGGATTTAGTGACAGCGTTTCGCCCACAATGGTCACGGGTTCACCGCGTTGCCCTTCTACTTGCAACCGGGCCACGGTGTAGCCATTTTCTTCGTTTTGAAACGTGATGCGATCTACAATGCCGCGAAGCTGGGCCATCTGCCAAACTCCCATCCGACACCAAAAAATGATAGCTCTGTGATCCCAACCATACACAAGATCACAGAGCTAATATAAGACATTTTGAGGCATTTTGGTCAATCAACATTGAACCTTGCATTCAGAGCCAAATCAGAACCTACCTGACAGATGACCAGGGTCATGATTTAGAAATAAACATTTATGACAAAGACATAAAAGAGGGTCAGGAATCGGTTAATTCCCTTCTGTCAGATCAGTCCTGGTTAGTACACTTCATACAAATCAATATCGATGACATCTCTTATCTGATGAAAATGTCTATCTAAAGAATAAATGGCGCATTTATTTTGTTTGGCATTTTGCCCAATCATCAAATCTGGAATGCCAATGCCATTCAGCCCGGCCTGCAGACAACGCGTTTGAAACCGGATGATCTCTTCCCAATCAATCTCAAAAGCTAACTTCGTCACCTCATGCAACAAACGAATCACGCTGTTTTGCTTCCTCAACTTCAAAAAAGGAACCAACTCTGCCAACACAATATCATTGATCACAATGACATTTTCGTCAATCAAAACATCTATATGATTGGCGGCATGCCCACCTCGAAAATACTCGATCCAAACCGATGTATCGACAAACACTCGCATTAACGACCTCGGAGGGCATCAAGATCCATTTCAAGATCTATTTTGCCTTTAAATTTCTTGAGATCAGCAATCTTTGCTTTTTGAATCATTTCCTCAAGCGCTTTAATGAGAACCTGCGTTTTTGTTTTTGTTTTTGTTACCTGCATAGCTTCATGAAGCAACTGTTCGGGCAAATCCAGGGTCGTTCTCATAAACACCTCCTTATGCATAAAATAATGATTTTATGCATAAATTGTCCAGAAGGTTTTTAATCCAACAAAACAACATACAAAAGGCGAGCTGCTGTAATTTCGCCTTTTGTTTTTTCCTTTAATTTTTTATTTTTTCTATCCCATCAGCCATATCCGAAAAGGGTTAACAGTCAAAATCGTTTTGGCCGATTTTGACTGCAAGCTTGTCTCACTCTCAAACACTGACTATATTCAAAATAAAAAAAATAACAATACAGGCAGTTGTAAAACTGAAAACAATGGTGTATCTTTATTTATGCCAGAAATAAGCCGTTTCTTTGGAATCATTATTCGAATGTATTTTGACGATCATCCTCCGCCACACTTTCATGCCATTTATGGCGAATATGAGGCAAAAATAAGCATTGATCCCATTTATATTTTACGCGGTCATTTGCCAAATAGAGCAGAATATATGGTCTTTGAATGGGCAGCACGTCACCAACAGACTTTGATGCAAAATTGGCATCGGCTTTTGACCGATCAGGCCGCTCAAAAAATAGCACCCCTGATATAGGAGATGGCACATGTTTCCAAGAGTCTCATCTGTTCGCCACATTAAAGCCTATCGTTTGGAACTCACATTTAAAAATGGCGAGCGTGCAGAACTGGATTTCAGAAAGCGAATTGTGGGGCGAGGGGGTGTTTTCAAGCAACTGGAGGATATTGATTTTTTCAAACAGGTGTTTGTTGATCCAGAAATAGGAACCCTTGTTTGGCCCAATGAGGTCGATTTTTGTCCTGATGTTCTTTATAGCGAAGCAACGGGAAACCCGATTTCTGAATCTGAAGTAACAATCAACTGAGACAACGATCGTTACTTTTTCTTTTCCCTTTTTCCTTTATTCCTTTCCTCCTCGATACACCACGTTCCCTTTCACCACCGTCGCCACCACATCGAGTTTGTCCTGCCCTTCCTGCCAGCGAAACAACGTCAGGCTGGCTTCTTTTCCGGCTTCAACCGATCCCACGCGATCATCCACGCCCAGCAAATGCGCCGGGTTGATCGACGCCATGTCAATGGCATCGGATAGTGACGCATCGGTCACCGCCACCATGTTGGGAATGCCCATATCCAAAAACCGACCGGCCCCGGCCAAATACGGCGTGCCTGCCAGTGAAATTTTGCCATTGGGATGCACCTCACTTCTGCCCAAACCCGAATCTTTGCCGTAAATGCCCGGAGGCAAGCCGGCAATGGACGCCACATCGCTCACCAGACAAATCCGGTTTTTGCCTTTGGCCCGATAGAAACACTTCAATACGGGATCGGGCAAATGAAATCCATCGGGAATTAACCCGGCCCACAAACCATCGGCGGCAAGCTGCTCCCAGATATAATTGTCGTGGCGCGGCAACATGGCATGGGCCCCATTGCCCAGATGTGTGGACATCTTTGCACCGGCAGCCACGGCTTCGCGAATGCGTTCGCGGCTTGCCCCCGAATGCCCAATCGATACAATCACGCCCGTTGCTGACACTTTCTCGATAAATTCAAGTGCGCCGTTGCGCTCTGGTGCCAAAGTAAAAATTACAATGCGCCCGCCAGAAGCATCCTGATAGCGCAAAAATTCCTCCCAATCGGGATCGCGCACATATTCCAAAGGATGTGCCCCGCGCGGCCCATCTTCAGAGCCAATATACGGCCCTTCAATGTGAAACCCGGCAAATGAAGCCGCACATGCTTTGGATTCTTCACACGCTTTGGCCAGCAATTTGAGCCCGTTAATGGCCGACTCTGCTGACGATGTGGTTAGCGTTGGACACCAGATGCCTGTGCCAGATTGATACATCCATTCGGTGGTTTCAATGATCTGATCAAGTGTCAGATCATCGGCTTTGTAATTGATACCGCCCACGCCATTGACCTGCACATCAAAAATGGCGGGCGCAACCCACACATCGTCTCCCCCAATGGCATTATTGTTAGAATTTCTGTGGATCGATGCGATCTTTGCACCCTCTGTGTGAACCGTCACCACATCGGTTGTTCCGACGACTTTCCCACGAAAATCCATACCATCCTCCCAGGATCACAACGCATCATAATCGCGTTCCAATTCCGATAAAATTTCCAGTGCGACCGCTTCAGCACTTCCCGGTCGTTCTTTTTTTTCTGACCACTGCCAGTGATTCAAATAATCGTCTGTTCCTGCCAGTCCTTCGGCCATTGCCACCCGATCAATTTCTTGCTGAAACCGGGGCGGCATTTCAAAAGAAACCGGTTTTTTGCCGTCAAACACGCGAATCTGCGCAGGAATGTGTTTCCAGTATAAAATCTGATAAACAGCCATTGTCGTGCCGGATAAATTGTTTAATAATCCCCGTCCCCCATCGTCGCCTTTTCCATCAGCTATCGCCCATCGTCGCCTTTATATGCGCATCAACCGCTTGCCGAAACGCCCGAATATGCGCTGGGCTTGTGCCGCAACATCCGCCAATCAAAAATCCACCTGTGTCAAGAAGTTCGGAAATATAGGTTGCCATATCTTCTGGCCCCTGTGAATAGGATGCCGATTTTGTCACTTTGTCCAATGTGGGCAAACCCGCATTGGGATAGGCCATCAACCGCTTGCCCGCCACACCGCGGTCGGCCATTGCTTTTTTCATTTGCCGGGTGCCTTCAATCGCATAGGGCATGCCCGTATGATTGCTGTTGCGCGTTTCGGCCCCGCAGTTTAAGCCCAGCAGTTGGATATTTTCAAGCAAATTATGCCCGTCTGAAAATTCACCCCCGGCAAGTGTGTCCAGCAAAACTCCCGGTGAAACGCCCCAGTCGGTTTTGTAAATCAACTCGCCCGTTTTGCGATCTTGCGTAAACTTATAGGTCATGTTAATTGCAATCGGCAAGCCTGTTTTGCGCGCAATATTGGCCGCCAGGGCCGCTTCTTTGGCCGAAAACTGCGTCTCTATCACAAAAAAATCCACACCCGCATCAGCCAGTGCCTCAATCACCCGCGTATGCGCTGCAATCACCTTGTCATTGGCAATGCCAAACACCGTATCGCCCGCATCGGCTTCAATGGCTCCCGGTGATGGCCCAATGGATCCGCCTATGTACACTTCGCGCTCACTTTGTTCCACAGCCGCACGGGCATGTTGCACCGCCAACCGGGCCAAACGCTCTGCTTCATCGGCATTGGCCCCGGCCATCTCCAAATGCAATGGGGATACCACAAACGTATTGGTGCCAATGGCATCGGCCCCGGCATCAATATAGGCCCGGTGCACCGTTACCACCCCGCCTGGATGTGAGGCATTGGCCAGTGCACTATTGGTCAGTTTTATTCCTAATTCAAACAACTGCGACCCAAATCCGCCGTCGTAAACCATGGGCCGATCTTCTTTCAAACGATCCCAAAATGATTTCATGAGACACTTCCCATTGGTTTAAACTCACACCCTTCCACAAACACATCAAAAAAATCGGGCTGTGTTTCCAGTTCAACGTGTTCAATGCGTTTAACCAGGCGTTCAATATCTGCTCGCCGTTTGCGCGACAAAAGAACCTCGCGGGCACCCTGAATGGACGCATTGCCTATTTTCACAATGCGATCTTCTGCAACAGGTGCCAAAAATCCAATTTCAATGGCATTTTTGACATCGACATAGTTGGCAAACCCACCGGCCAGATAAAGCCGGTCAATCTGGTCGGGTGTCACGCCAAAAATCCGCATCAAAATGGATTGCCCACAATAATTGGCCGCTTTGGCCTGGGCCAGATTGCTGGCATCTTCGCGCGAAAAGGTGATGCCATGTTCGGGCACGATGTCCATTTCAAATTGTTTTTTATCGGCAAATGTACCCCGCGGTGCCATCAGGTCATGGCGGCGCAGTTCGGCAATCAAATCAATCAATCCCGATCCACATATCCCTTCGGGAGGCACATCGCCAATCACATTGCAGTGAAACTTGCTATTGATCCATTTGACCGATTCAATGGCCCCCACATATCCCGACATCCCGAACTTCACGCCTCCTCCTTCAAAGGCAGGCCCTGCCGGACATGAAGCGGCCAATAGACGATCTTTATGTCCCAGCACCACTTCTGTGTTGGTGCCCACATCCACCAGCATCACCACTTTGTCTTGTGCATCCATATCCATGGCCACCAGATCAGCGGCAATATCGCCCCCCACATGGCTGGCAATAATTGGCAGCCCATACACACGCGCTTTGGGATTGACCCGAATGCCCACGCGGCGGCTGTTTTGATAAATGGCCGTGCTATCCCGTTCACCAGCCAAATACGCATATTCGGTGACTGACTTATAAGGCTTTTGACCAATGCTCTGCACATTGAGCCGAAACACCAGATCGCGCATGGTGGCATTGCCGGCAATTGCAATTTCATAAATTTCTTGACGCACAAAACCCAACTGGCCACACAGAGAGGCAATTTCATAATTGATTGCGTTGACCAGCGATTTCCACAACTCTTTTGGATTTGCCCCATCATACGAAATGCGATACATCACATCACTGCCTGCAAACCGCTGCGGATTTTCAAATGAACTGACATACACACTATGCCCTGTTTCCAGATCCACCAGATCCATCACCACGGTGGTTGTACCCACATCAATGGCCAGCCCATATACATGCCCGCGAAAGTGATCTACTGCTTCACCATCGTAAAAAATCCGGTCGGCCTGGCGAGTCACCATCGGGTCTAAAACAACGCTTTTTTCTCGCCCAAGTGTTAAAATTTTGGGCGTGCGACGCAGCGGTGCAAAAGCAATTTCGGCAGTTGCATCCACCACAGTTGCCTGACAGGACAGGCGGTAATTTTCTTTTAAAAATGACTCGGCAGCACTACGAGGCGACAGGGCATCCATCCCTTTTTTAATTTCAACAATGCATTCATGACATGCACCTGACCGATAACACGATGTGGGAACCTGCACCGAAAGGTCATCGGCATAATCAAAGACAGTTTTGCCATTTTCAAGTCTTTGCTGTTTTTCCCCACATGAAATGGTTCCCTTTGGTTCCTGCTGTTGATTTATCACCGCCTTCACCTCCGCATAAGCACCCGGATCTGTCTCCCACGCCGAACGGTAATCCAGTTTGTCATCACTCACACATCGAAATAATTCCCCACCGGTTTCCGGCTTGCGCTGGAATCGACAGCCGAATTTGGCTGTACATTCGTTTAACCGATTTTTGTACGGACATCGCATCAGCGCCTGTTGATCGGCATGTTGCACCATATCACCAAAAATCTGCGTGATCCGATTTAGGCGTTGTTGATAAGCTTCAGGATCAATTTTTTTCATCACAACAACTCACCCATTCTCTGCCTTCCACTCCTGTAATAATTTTTTGGCCAGTTCCACACAGACCATGGCATTTTCGCCATAACCATCGGCCCCCATATCGTCGGCAAACTCCTGTGTCACGGGTGCCCCCCCTACCATTATTTTTACCTCATCGCGTAGGTCTGCGTCAATAAAAGCTTCAATGGTTTTTCCCATATTGGGCATGGTGGTTGTCAATAAAGCCGACATGCCCAGCAAGTGGGCACCGTGTTCTTCAACGGCATCTATAAACGCATCTTCAGACGTATCCACCCCCAGATCGTGTACCACAAACCCGGCTCCGCGCAGCATCATAATGCACAAATTTTTGCCAATGTCGTGCAAATCGCCTTTCACGGTTCCCATAATCACCGTTCCCACCGGCTCAATGCCCGATGCCGACAAAATGGGATCGATGTGTGCCATACCCGCTTTCATCGCCCGCGCACAGGCCAGCACTTCGGGCACAAAAATAAAATTCTCGCGAAATTTAATGCCCACAATGCCCATGCCCGCAATCAACCCGTTGTCCATAATGTCGAGTGCATCAACCCCGGCATCGAGCATGTTGCGCGTGAGTTGATCCACCGTTTTGTGATCGCCGTCAATTAATGCAGCCGCAATGTCCTGCAGTTCAGGGCGCGTTTTGGAAAACAACGCAATGTTAAATGCAATCTCATTGGGGCGTTCTAAAAATTCGGCAATTTCATTTCGAATAAACGCATTTTCAATATTCACCAGCTCCGCCATAAAAACCCCATATGTCAATTTGTTTCACAGGGCTAAAAAACCCTGTGCTGAAAAATATCATACCTACACGGTTCGGGCAATTCGCCTTGTTGCCTTTTTATCACGATTCAAACAGCCCGCCAGATCGCCCTTTCACATCTCTATTTTTATTTTTTGTATTTTCCCTGTGCCAATCTGCAATAGCCTTTGGAATTTCTTTCAAATTTTCAATAGCTGTCTGAAGTGGAATCGCGCATTCTGGCCCCACCAGATGCACCCCG
>CAXNEV010000057.1:0-11924 GCA_964200925.1 Candidatus Latescibacterota bacterium
ACAAAAAATAACAGGTGATGGGTGTGATGAATGCGATTGAAATTGATGGATTAAAAAAATTTTATGGTTCGGTTGAAGCCGTCAAGGGTGTATCGTTTGCCGTGCAACAGGGGGAGTTGTTTGGGTTGATTGGGCCTGATGGGGCGGGCAAAACAACGCTGTTGCGCACCGTGTGTACTCTGCTCACCCCCGATGCAGGGCATGTGGGTGTATCGGGTTTGGACATCCAGAAAGATCGGGCGAAAATTCGCGCTTCGGTGGGGTATATGCCGCAGCGGTTTTCGCTGTATCAGGATTTGTCTGTGGCGCAAAATTTGAGGTTTTTTGCCGATTTGTTTGGCGTTCCGAAACAGGAAAGGGCACAGCGAGCCGAACGGCTGTACCGATTTTCCCGACTGAAGCCCTTTCAAGATCGAAAGGCCGGCGCTCTGTCGGGGGGCATGAAACAGAAATTGGCCTTGATGTGTGCGCTGATTCACATCCCCAAAGTGCTGGTGCTTGACGAACCTACCTTTGGGGTTGATCCGGTTTCCCGGCAAGAGTTCTGGGAGATTTTGACGGCCATTCGACAGGAGGGCACGGCCATTCTGGTGTCAACGGCCTATATGGACGAGGCAGATTTGTGCGACCGGGTGGCCTTGATGCATCAGGGAAAAATTCATGCCCTCGGCACACCCGAAGCATTGCGCACGTTGTATCGGTTTCCGTTGTATCGCGCAACGGGTGAGTATGTGTATGCGCTTCGCGATTTTTTTGCCCGCCAACCGGAGGTAACAGCCACACAATTGTTTGGCGATGCGGTGCATGTCAGCTTTTTTCAAAAACCCGAACTTGCACTTTGGGATAGGTGGATGCAGCAAAATCCTGGCCTGTTAAAACAGTGGCATTCACAAAGACCGAGCATTGAAGATGTGTTTATGGATGTGGTTGGAGCAACGCCATGAATGGAAAAGAATGGGCTGTGCAGACGGCGGATCTGACGCGGAAATTTGGCGATTTTGTGGCGGTGGACCGGGTGACTTTTACCGTGAAACGGGGTGAGATTTTTGGCTTTTTGGGGGCCAATGGCGCGGGCAAAACCACGGTGATTCGCATGTTGTGTGGCTTGCTTTTGCCCACATCGGGGCAGGCATCGGTGGTGGGGTTGGACGTGTATCGACAAACAGAACAGATCAAACAAAATATCGGGTATATGAGCCAGAAATTTTCGCTGTATGCCGATTTGACGGTGCGCGAAAACGTGGCGTTTTACGGTGGTATTTACGGGTTGACCCGGCAGGATATTCGCGACAAACAGGCGGCTATTTTTTCGTCATTGGGTCTGGACAATCCCGATATGCGCACATCGGATTTGCCACTGGGATTTAAACAGCGCATGGCGCTTGGCTGTGCGATGTTGCACGATCCGCCTGTGCTGTTTTTAGATGAGCCCACCTCCGGGGTTGACCCCGGTGCACGAAGGGCATTTTGGGATGTGATTCACCATGTGGCGGAAAAGGGTACCACGGTGTTTGTGACCACGCATTTTATGGAAGAAGCCGAATATTGCCATCGGGTGTCGATTATGAATGCGGGCAAAATGATTGCGGTGGATTCACCAGGCCACTTAAAGCTGGCGCATGAAAAAAAGAGTATGCAGGATGTGTTTGTGGCGCTTGTGAAAAAGGAGGTGGCGGGGTGAACCGGCTTTTGGCCATTGCTCGGAAAGAGTTTTTGCACATTGTGTACGATTTTCGCACGTTGTTCATTTTGTTTATGATGCCGGTGGTGCAACTGGTGATGTTTGGGTATGCGCTGAATCTGGAAATTCAGAAGGTGGATCTGGCGGTGATGGACCACGCCCATTCCCCAGCATCGCAGGATATGGTGGATGGCTTTCGCGGCAGCACCTTTTTTCGCGTGTTTTTTTATCGCGGAATCGAATCCGAGATTGAACACCTGTTTCAATCTCGACAGGCGCGGGCTGTGCTGGTCATTCCGCGTGAATTCGGCCAGAAATCGCCTCCTGACACGGTGCCCGATGTGCAGGTGATTGTCGATGCCTCCGATCCCAATGCGGCGCAGGTGATTCGCAATTATTGCACGCAGGTTATCCAGCAATACAACGGTCGCCAGGGCAGGCCGTTGCCTTTTTTGTTTGATTTTCGCCCGGCCATATTGTTCAATCCCGATTTGAAAAGCACGTTCTTTTTTGTGCCGGGTGTTATTGCGATGATTTTGATCATGATTTCTGCTCTGCTGACGAGCATTGCCATTACGCGGGAAAAAGAAACGGGCACGATGGAGCAAATCCTGGTGTCGCCTGTGCGGTCTTACGAGATCATTCTGGGCAAGGTTTTGCCGTATATTTTTCTGGCTTTTCTCGATGCGGCCATGATTGTAGGTGTGGGATTGTATTTGTTTGATGTGCCTTTTCGGGGCAGTTGGTTGTTGCTTGTGGGGCTCACGTTGTTGTATATCACAACGGCATTGAGTTTGGGATTGATGATTTCAACGCGGGCCAAAACCCAGCAGGTGGCCATGATGGCGGCCCTGTTTGCCACATTGATGCCGACGATTATGCTGTCGGGATTGATTTTCCCCATTTCTTCCATGCCAGTGCCTTTGCAATATGTGACGCAGCTGATTCCGGCGCGGTATTATTTGTTGATTGTGCGCGGAGTGATGCTCAAGGGCAGCTCTTTTGCACAACTGGTGGTTCCCGCCATGAGCTTGGCAATCATGTCGCTGGTTTTATTGCTGGTTTCGATTCGCCGGTTTCGCACCACGCTGGAGGGGTAAGATGAGGCGTATCTGGTACATGGTTTTCAAGGAATTTTTGCAGGTTTTTCGCGATCCGTCCATGGTGGCGCTGATTTTTGTCGTGCCACTTTTTCAATTGATTGTGCTGTCTTTTGCCATTACCACAGAAGTCAAACATTTAAAGCTGGTGGTGGCCGATCTGGATCACAGCCGGGAAAGCCGAGAGGTTGTGCGGGCTTTTTCACATACAGACCGGTTTGATATTGTTGGGTTCACACAGGATATTGAACAGATTAAAGCTGGCATGCAAAATTGGCAGGTGCAAATGGCGCTGGTGATTCCACCGGGTTTTGGCCGAGATTTACGACGCGGCATAGCCCCAAAATTTCAGGTGATGGCAGATGGGGTGGATGGCAATACCGCCGGGGTTGCCATAGGTTATGCACAGGGGATTTTGCTGGGGGTAAGTCGGACGGTTCAGGCAGAACACGCCCCTAAACTCATCCCGGCATCTGTTCGGCCCGTGGTGATGACAGACCGCATGTGGTATAATGACAATTTGAGCAGTCGCCAGTATATGGTGCCGGGCATTGTGGTGGTATTGCTGACGATTTTGCCGATGATGCTTTCGGCTTTGAGTTTGGTCAAAGAGGCCGAAATTGGCACACTGGAACAGTTGATGGTTTCGCCGTTAAAAAAGATCCAGTTGCTAGCGGGAAAGTTGATTCCCTTTTTGATTTTGTCGTATGTGGAACTGGTGCTGGTGACCGTTCTGGCGGTGGCGGTTTTTCAAATTGAGATGGCGGGCAGTTATGGGCTGCTTGCGGGTTTGGCCTTTTTGTATTTGTTGACTACCTTGGGCCTGGGAATTTTTATTTCAACGCTGGCCAAATCTCAGCAGCAGGCGATGTTTGTGGCGTGGTTTTTTATGGTGTTTATGATTTTGATGAGTGGGTTTTTTATTCCGATTGAAAACATGCCACCTTTTTTGCAACACCTGACCTATCTCAACCCCATGCGGTATTTTATGGTTATTACGCGCGATATTTTTCAAAAGGGATCATCCCTTCAATTTCTGATCAACGATGTGGTTCCCATGGCCGTTTTTGGCATCTTGATTTTTGGAAGCAGTGTCGTGAAGTTCAGAAAACATGCGGGGTAGAGGTGGTGTCTGTGTTCTGGGTGGAAAATGACTGGTTGTTTCTGCGTTAAAAGGTTTTTATATTGGCAAATCCTCAGTTATGAGATTTTTGGCCTTCGGCGACCTACTTTTTGAACGACCAAAAAGTAGGCAAAAAGTCGTTCCCTCAAGCGCCGGGAGGGCTGATTTTCCGCGAAACTCCTCAGAGGATGCTCAAAATGGAATGGCCTGTCAAGATCAGTAGCTTTTCAGGATGTGTTGCAAAGCGGAATCGCGCGGAAAATCGTAGGTAGATTGCCTGTTTGTTTATTTTTAACACACATTTTACCAGGAGGGATGTTATGGGCTTGTTTTCACTGGAAGGGCGTGTGGCCATTGTGACCGGTGCCGGGCGCGGCATTGGGCAGGGCATTGCAAAAGGGCTGTCTGCGCAGGGCGCAAAAGTGGTGTGTGCCGCGCGAACAAAGGCCCAGATTGACGAAACCGTGTCGGCAATTCACGGGGCGGGTGGTGAAGCCATTGCATGTGAAGTGGATATGAAAAACCTCAGTTCGGTGCGCGGTGTTGTTGACACAACCATCAAGACTTATGGACAGGTGGATATTCTGGTAAACAATGCCGGGATGAATATTCGCGAACCGTTTGAAAAAGTGACCGAAGAACATTACGATGAAATTATGGCAGTCAATTTGAAGGGGTTGTTTTTTATGACCCAGGCGGCAACGGCGCAGATGATTTTGCGCAAACAGGGCAAGGTGATCAATATTGGATCGCTGACCACTGGGCGGGCACTGGCCAGTGTGTCGGTTTACACATCTACAAAAGGCGCCGTTGGGCAGTTGACAAAGGCACAGGCACTGGAATTGGGGCCGCACAATATTCAGGTGAATGCAATTTGCCCCGGGTTTGTGTTAACCCCGTTGACAGAAAAGCTGTGGGCTAGCCAGACCATGCGCGATTGGGGGTTGAGCCGTGTGCCTCTGGGGCGGTTGGCCACCCCCGATGATATGGTGGGCACAGCGGTTTTTTTGGCGTCAAAAGCATCGGATTATGTGACGGGGCAGTGCATTTATGTCGATGGCGGGTTTATGGCGGGTGATGAATGGCCGTTGCCGAGGTAGGAAAGCCGTGTAGCATGTGCGATCCGGCGGGAGCGACGACCTGCTGGATTGTCGCCCGAACGATATGGAGGATCGCGTGGTCAGCCGAATGGTTCTGATGTTGTTTTTAATGTTTATGTTGAAGGAGACGGCGATGGCCGAAGGGCGTTATGGCGTTTTGAAAGAGGATTTTAAAGGGCATGCGGTTTATGTGCTCAAGGATGGCAAAACCGGGCAAGAGGCCCGCATTTTGCCGTCGGTGGGGAACAATTGTTTTTCATACAAAATTAAAAAAGGCGATGAGCCGGTTGAGTTGTTGTGGACAATGCCCGATCCCGAAACGCTGCAAGGGCGGCCCAGTGGATATGGCATTCCCATTTTGTTTCCGTGGCCCAACCGAATTGATCAGGGAAAATTTTCATTTGATGGCAAAACCTATCAATTGGATACGCCCAAACCTGGCGATCACGCCTCTCACGGGTTTGTACACGGGCGGGCATGGCATGCGGTAGATTCGGGTGCATTGGATGGAGATGGGGCATGGGTGAAGAGCGTTTTTAAGTCGTCTGATTATCCCGAAATTGGCAATCGGTTTCCCTTTCCATTTGAAGCCACGGTGGTGTATCGGTTGAAAGATGGGGTGCTGTTTTTTGAATTTGAAGGCAAAAATGTGGGCTCACTCGATATGCCCGTTGGGCTGGGCATTCACCCGTATTTCCCGTTGCCGTTGACAAAAGAAGGCAACCGTGATACGTGCACGGTGCAAATGCCGGCTTCGACCTATTGGCCACTGCGCGGCGATCCGATTCCAACGGGAGAACTTTTGCCTGTGGTTGGTACAAAATACGATGTGCAAAAACCGACGTTGTTGAAAGGGTTGTTTTACGACAATGTGTGGTCGGGTGTTGTGTTGACCAATGGGTGGACCCGGAGCACGTATGTCGATCCCACGGCAGGGGTGCAGGTTTCAATGGAAGCCGATGGCATTTTCCGCGAGCTGGTTTTGTATGCGCCAGATTCGCGCCCGGTGGTGTGTTTTGAACCCTATACGTGTACGACCAATGCGTTTAATTTGCAGAATGAAGGGATCGATGCAGGGTTGATTCGTTTAAAACCGGGTGAAAAACTTGCCGGGGTGATGAAGATTGTGGGCGAAGTGGTAAAATAAAGACAAAATCAATCACGAGTCGCGGGTCAAAAGTCAAAAAAACTGATAGGGGTTGGGTGCGAGACTCAAGACTCTTGACCCATGACTTTTGTGTGTGAGGTTTATGACCAACCGACTGCAGCAACAAATTTCGTTTTTGATGGAGATCGACAAACTGAAGCAGGTTTTTCGGCAGACGTATTTGCTGGATGAATCGCGCAAGGAAAACGACGCGGAACATTCGTGGCATTTTGCGATGTTTGCGCTCATTTTATCGGAATATGCCCCACAGCCAGTGGATTTGTTGAAGGTCATGAAGATGGCATTAATTCACGATATTGTTGAGATAGATGCGGGTGATACGTTTCTTTATGACGTGGCGGGCAACAAAGATAAGGCCGAGCGGGAGGAAAAAGCGGCTGAGCGAATTTTTGGGTTGTTGCCCGATGATCAGCGTGTTGAACTGCGGGCTTTGTGGGACGAGTTTGAAGAAAAGGAAACACCTGAGGCGCGCTTTGCGGGGGCAATGGATCGGTTGCATCCGTTTTTGCACAATATTTATACCAATGGCAGAGCGTGGCGCGAACATGGCGTGTCTGCAAAACAGGTGTTGGAACGCAATTGCCCAATAGGCGTTGGTGCACCTGAGTTGTGGGAGATGGCCCAACAATTGATTAACGAGGCTGTGATTAAGGGGCATATCGACAGATAAATGGCGCATGGTGTTTGGAAAAACCGGGCACTACCCGGTTTTTTTATGGGTGTCAATTTCAAGTGGCGGATTGACAGGGGATTATTTATGTTGAGATAAGGCAAGGGGCGGTGTGCGGGACATGTCGGTTTTTTTCGAGTCATGAACGATTGCGTTTACAGAGGGGTTTATGGCACAATGGCGGCGGTATATAGAACTTCGGCCCGATGAACTGGAAGGGGTGGTGCAAACACACCCGGTGGTTTTCTGGCCGCTGGGGTTGTTGGAACACCACGGTTGGCATTTGCCGGTGGGTTTTGATGGCATTAAGGCCGAGGGGATGTGCGAGCGTATGGCCGAAAAAACGGGTGGGGTCATTTTGCCGGTGATGTGGTGGGGCGGTGGGGGCGGACACGATGTGTTTAAGTGGACATTTTACCAGCCCGAATCGGCCTATGCCGCCATTTTGACCGAGACGGTGTTAAAGCTGATCGATTACGGGTTTCGGGCCATTGTGATTCTGGCCGGGCACTATCCCTGGCAAAGTACGCTGGATCGGTGTTTAACACCCATTCGAGAGGCCCATGCCGAGGTGCTGTTGCAATGGGGTACCGAGATCAAGATTTGTGGGGATGCCGCAGCGTTAAAGGGCGATCATGCGGCAAAAGAAGAAACGTCGTTTGGACTGGCGCTGTTTCCGGAATTTGTCGATTTAAAGGCGTTGACTTCTGGGCGGGGAGATGAGGTGTGGATTAAAGGGACCCCACCACCAGAAGACAAACGACATCCCAAAGTATGTTTTGATCCCAACAATCCGTTGTTTTCTCAAATGGGTGAAGATGCACGCACGGCTTCTGCCGAACACGGTGAAGCCGGGGTGCAACAGGTTGTGGATGTGGTGAGCAAACGCATTCTGAATTATCTGCAGCGGGGGGATGGATGAGCCAGACGTTAAAAGATCTGTTGAATGACAGTTTTGACCGGTATGCCGAGCGTACGGCTGTGCGGGTGTTGCGACAGGCCGAACAAACCGGAGAACGCGGGTTGCAATATGTGCCCATTACCTATCAGCAATTGCGCGAGCAACGCGACCGATTGGCATCGGGCCTGGCACAACTGGGGCTGGTTAAGGGGCAGCGCATTGGCTTGTTGTCTGATGGCGGGCTGGAGTCGGTGCTGATTTTTTTGTCGTGTGATATGCTGGGGTTATCGGCAGTGCCTTTGTGCAACAAATTGCCCGACGATTTGCTGGTGCACAACATGAACCATTCCCGGCTGGTCTGGTTGTTTGTCGATGCCAAAAGTTTGGAGCAGGTGCATCGCGTTGTGCCGCGTTTGGCAAACATGCCCAATCTGATTTTGACCGAAGGCCGTTCAGAAGGTGCGCTTTCATTTTTCGAATTGATTCAAAAAGGGGCAAAATCACCGCCGCCCGATGTGACCATTGACCCCGATGACGAGTCGAAAATTCTATATACGTCGGGGTCGTCGGGTTTGCCCAAAGGGGTGATTCAGACACACCGCAATTTAGTGGGCAACGTGAATTCGGTGTGGAATGCCATCAGCAAACGCGAGCCGATCACGTTGTTCAAATCTGCGCCCGATTATCACACGATGGGCATTTTGAACATTTATTATCCGCTGTCTAAAGGGTGGACACTGGATCTGGCGCGGTCTCCAGATCGGGTGCTGGTGGATATTCGGCATTCGGAGCCACATGGGTTTTTGACGGTGCCATTGATTTTAGACAAAGTGTTTGGCAATGTGCGCAAAGAAATTGAGGCCGGGGGAATGCGGGGCAAATTGATTGCGCGGTCGGTAAAGGCCAAACAGCGCCTATCACGCAAAAAAGCGTCGGTTGCGGATCGGTTGGTTTATGCCCTTGTTGGTCGCAAAGTGATTGCGCAGATCAAAGCCAAATTGGCACAGAAAGTGGGCAACCGTTTGGAGTTGTTAATTGTGGGGTCTGCCAAGGCCGATCCAGAGGCGCTGGATTTTTTTCAGGACGTGCTGGATATCACGGCATTTGAAGGGTATGGGGTGACCGAATGCAGCCCGCTGATTGCCGCCAATACATTGCTGGGAAGGCAAACGGGCAGTGTGGGGCGTCCCTTGCAGGAAGTGAAACTGGTGACGGAGAACGGTGAAGAAATTGCCCACGGCGATCCGGCAACCGGCACCTATCGCGGCAGTCGAAATGGCATTGGCGAACTGTGGGTTCACGGCGATCATGTGATGAAGGGATATCTGGATGACCCAGAGCAAACGGCCAAAGTGCTCATCAAAGATGATCAGGGCAAAGTGTGGTATCGCACGGGCGATTTGTTCAGCATGGACGACGATGGTTTTTTGACATTTCAGGGGCGATTGGGGCGTCAGTTTAAATTGAAGAATGGCGAGTTTGTCAATCCCGAACGGTTGGAACGCATTTTTGCGCGGGTGCCACTGGTTGAACATGTGCTGGTTTGCGGCGATCAAACGCGCACTTTTCCGCTGCCGGTGGTGACGGTCAACACAGAAGAAGCCCGCTTGCAAACAGATATTCCCAATTTGCCGTTGAACGATGACGAGGCTTTGCGGCGGCATCCGGGCATTGCACAACGCATTCGCGAACAGCTTCAGCAAGAAGCGCGCAAAGCGGGTTTGCCCGGCCATGAACGCCCACAAAAGGTGCTGATTTTACCCGAGCCCTTGAGTGAAGAAACGGGAACTTTGACGCGTGGGTTAAAAAAAGTGGTACCCAAACAGATTGTGACCCGATTTGAACAGGCGATTCATGCGACTTATGATGATTGACAAAAATGACACATAGGTATGTTTTATTTTAAAAGGACGGTTATTTTATGCCAAACGTGATGCCGGATGATTTGAGGCGCATTGGGCAAAAAGTTTATGAACGGATAGGGGCGACCACCGAAGAAGCCACAACGGTTGCTGATTTGCTGGTGGATGCCAATCTGGCCGGGCACGATTCTCACGGCGTGGTGCGCATTGCGCAATATGTGACGGCGGTAGAACGCGGGCAGATCAAATTGGGGACCACCGTTGAGGTGGAAAAAGAAACAGCGGCAACGGCGGTGATCAATGGCAACTGGGGTTTTGGGCAGGTGACGGCTGCGGCTGCAATGAAGTTGGCCATGCAAAAAGCCCGGCAAACGGCGGTGGGCATTGTGATGGTGCATGGGTGTAATCATGTGGGGCGGGTAGGTGCTTTTCCGCCGATGGCAAGTGCGGAAGGCCTGATGGGGTTAATGACCAGCAACGGGCATGGCGCCGACCGGTCCATGGCTCCCTGGGGCGGGCTGGGGCGCATTTTGCCGGCCAATTGTTTGGCCATTGCGTTTCCTTCCGATCGCGATTTTCCCGTGGCGCTGGATCTCACGGCGGCGGCCGCCGCCGGGGGCAAAGTGCGCGTGGCTTTGGCGCGTGGCGAACAGGTGCCCGACGGTTGGTTGATCGACAACGAAGGTCATCCCACAAATGATCCTGGGGCTTATGTATCGGGCAAAGCCACATTGATTCCGTTTGGCGGGCACAAGGGTTATGGGCTGGCATTTGTGCTGGATATTTTATCGGGGGCATTTTCGCCGGCCGGATGTACTATGGAAAATTCTCCGGTGACGGGCAATGCACTGTTTGTGCAGGCGATCAATGTGGCGGCTTTTCAACCGCTGGAAGATTTCAAAAAGGAAGTGGGTCGGTTTATCGATTATGTCAAATCGTCAAAACCCGCGCCCGGTTTTGACGAGGTACTGGTACCGGGTGAACGGTCATGGCAAACGCGCCTGGAACGCATGGCAACAGGTATTCCGGTGGAAGAAGCCACATGGGAACGCATTTGTGAGGTGGCCCAGAAACTGGATGTGAAGGTTTGACAGACGATGGGCGATGGCAAAAAAATGGTCTATCGCCTGGGGTTCATTGTGTTGACTGGAGATTTTTATGGCAGATGATATCAAAGCTGCCGCGCAAATGGCGCGTCGGGCGGCATTGGTTTTGGGCCAGGCCAGTGAAGGCCAACGCAATGGTGCTTTAGAGGCCATTGCAAAGGCGCTGGAAGCTCAGGAAGAAAAAATTCTGGCGGCCAATAAACGCGATCTGGAAGCGGCAGAAAAAAGTGTGGCAGAAGGCAAATTGTCACCAGTTTTGTTGAAGCGGTTGAAGGTGGATGCCAATAAGTTGCACAAAGAAATTGTGGTGGGCCTGCGCAGTGTGATGGCGCAGGAAGATCCCATTGGCAAAACGCAGGCTGCCACCGAATTGGATGAAGGATTGATGTTGTATCGGGTGACGGTGCCGATTGGTGTGATTGGCGTTATTTTTGAATCGCGGCCCGATGCGCTGGTTCAAATTGCGGCGCTGTGTTTAAAGTCGGGCAATGCGGTGATGTTAAAAGGAGGCCGCGAGGCGCTGCACACCAACCGCGCACTGGGGGATGTCATTCTGGGTGCTACCGCGGGATTAAACGGCATTCCCGAAGGCTGGTTGCATGTGTTAGAAGCCCGCGAAGAGGTGGCGGCGATTCTCGATTTGCACGATTTGATCGATTTGATCATTCCGCGCGGGGGCAATGATCTGGTGCAGCATATTATGAATAACACGAAAATTCCCGTGATGGGCCATGCCGATGGCATTTGTCATGTGTATGTGGACAAAGCGGCCAATATTGATCGGGCCATCAAGATTGCCCTGGATGCCAAAGTGCAATATCCTTCGGTGTGCAATGCAGCAGAAACGCTGCTGGTTCACAAAGCGATTGCGCCGATGTTTTTGCCCAAAATGGTACAAGCTTATCACGAGGCCGGTGTGGAAGTGCGCGGGGACGCGATGACCCAAAAAACAGGCGGGGCTGATGTGGTTCCGGCCACAGAGTTGGATTGGGCTACGGAATATCTGGACTATATCATTTCGATAAAAGTGGTGGATGATCTGGATACGGCCATTGCCCATATTAACCATTATGGCAGCCACCATACCGATGCCATTGTCACAGAAGATGGCAGGGCTGCAAAACGATTTTTACAAGCTGTTGATTCGGCATCGGTGATGCACAATGTTTCCACGCGGTTTGCCGATGGGTTTCGCTATGGGCTGGGCGCTGAA
>CAXNEV010000058.1:0-11828 GCA_964200925.1 Candidatus Latescibacterota bacterium
CTTTCACATCTTTATCTATATCAACCAACACACTTTTACAGGTATCCCATGAACCATCATGTTAAAAAAATTATTTTTCTCGTAGTCCTTCTGTTAACCATCCCTCATTTATCTGCTGCTGAACCCAATATTTCAGATTTCAAACAAGATGCTTCCGTCACATACCGGGAAACCCACGTCCTTCATGCACCGCCCAGCGTCGTAACTTGGCTGCTCGAAAATCCGCTCATCATTGGAAAGCTGTGGCGTATTTACGGCTATGCGCCCAAATACAATGTGAAACCCGCCTCTCCACCCGATATTTGTCAGGTCGAGGATCCAACAGGCATCAAGGGCAACATCCAACGGCTGGAACAACATCAGACAAACCCCATCTATTGGGCCAAAGGGGAAATCACGCATTGGGCCGCCCCCATCTTAAATGAAGGAGAAGGCCTTTTTGATGTTGAACTCAAGCCGTCTTCCGCCAGCAACACCCAACTGATCCTGTCTGTCTATATCCATTCCAAAAGCAAAATTGCAGAATCGGCTTTATGGCTTTTGTCTCCTGTTTTAAAATCACATATCGACAATCGCATTACGCTCAATCTGCAAGACCTAAACCGCATTCTTGTGGATATCGTCGCATCGCCTCAAACCGTCAGCCAGAAACTCAGCGATCAGGACAAAATGGCATTTGACACCTTCTTCAATCTCACACCAGCAAAATAATTCGCACACAGATCGCGATTCAGAAGCTGTCTTAAAACGCCCATTCTGGTAACGAGCAGTATTTTAAGACAGCTTCTTGGTAAAACCCCCGCTTGCCTTCCCATCAATTCCGCTGTTGTCTCCACACTGTTTTTCAGGCACCGACGCGATCAAGTAGGACACTTCGCCACCTTCAGGCACAACCGAAAATCCGCGTCGCGCCGGCACAAAAAACGTCTCACCTGCCCGCGCCAAAAACATTTCTTGCTCGCCTTTCATCCTCGCCATACCGCTCAAAACCGTTAATGCCGCAAACGAATCATAAATGTGTTCCTGCATTTTCATCACACCAAACCGTTCCAGTCGAAAATAATCCGAAGCCACAAGCACTGCATGATTTGATCCTAATAAATCTGTCCAGTGTTGGGGTTTGGGCATTTCAGCGCCAAACCCGATCACATCGAGTGATCGCTCAATGTGCAGGTCGCGCGGTTTGCCATCTACACCCGGTCGGTTGTAATCCCAGATTCGAAACGTTAAATCGCTCGATTGTTGCACCTCGTACACCATCACATTTTTGCACAGGGCATGAACCGTGCCCGGCGGCACAAACACCACATCACCTGTTTTTACCTTGAAAAACCGCACCATATCTGCCACCCTGTTGCTGCAAATGGCCGCTTCAAAATCCGCTTTCCCAACCCCATCTCGCAACCCATAAGCAACCTGACCGCCATCGGAATGCAACACATACCAGGCTTCCATCTTGCCATATATGCCCAGCCCTTCAGCACGGGCATAGGCATCATTGGGATGCACCTGAATGGACAAATCATCGCGAGCATCCAGCAGTTTAATCAACAGTGGGAATTCGGTGCCAAAACGCTCCACAACTGATTGACCCATTAACTCAGCACCATATTGAAATACCAGTGCATTCAGTGTTTGCCCGGCCAGTGGGCCTGTTGCCACCACACTTTCTGCATTTTTATATGCCGAAACTTCCCACGACTCGCCAATCAAACACCCGTTGGGAAGCGGTTTGCCATACCGTTCAACCAGCCCGCGCCCACCCCAGATGGCCTCGCGGAAATAGGGTTTCATTGGCAAAATATCAGGAATCATATACACAACCTCAGTGAATTACCCCGCCCTCATGGACGGGGCTTCTTGGTTCGTTGACTGGACTTGCGGGGGCAAAGTATCACCCCCGTAGAGGTCCATGTCTCCCCAAGCGTGACTTCCCGCAATTCCTGCGGTAGCTTTGAGTTGGATGTTGATCGCGGCATTGTGGTCTCTGTCAAGTTGGATTCCGCAATGAGGGCACCGATGCAATCTTTCTGCCAATGTTTTTGGGACACGATGTCCACAGTAGGAACAATCCTGCGATGTGTATTGGGGCGGGACGAGAATGAACGGTTTACCGGCGCTTTCAGCCTTGTGTGCCGTCATTCTCACCAATGTGCCCCACGACGCATCGAGGATAGATTTGGCAAGGTGCCTATTTTTGACCATGCCGCGAATATTGAGGTCTTCAAAGGCCAGCCCTTTGTGGGCATCTACGAGAGACCGGGAAAGTTTATTGAGGAAGTCGTGACGTTGGTTTGCTACTTTGACATGTGCTTTGCCAAGGATGAGACGATGCTTTGTTCTGTTGCTCGATCCCTTCACCTTCCTACTGTGCCTACGTTGAATGCGCTTCAGGCGTTTCTCTGCTTTACGAAGAAAGCGCGGGGGTTCGGTGACCTCGCCAGAGGACAGGGTGATGAGATTGGACAAGCCCAGGTCGATACCTGTGATTTGCCCATCTCCCACAGGGACGGCATTTGGCACTTCCGCAGCCAGCGACACGAACCACTGGTTTGCTCTGTTTCTGGAGACAGTACAAGTTTTGATCGTGGCATCTTCGGGGATAGGCCGGTGAAGAACTATGTTGACATCGCCTATGCCAGACATGCGAATCTTTCCATTGCCACACGGTTTGAATCCGGCCTGCGAATATGTAAACGAGTGGTATCGCCCCTTGCCCTTGAAGCGTGGGTAGCCAGGCTCCCCGCCCTCTTTGACGCGACGAAAGAAAGCATCATACGCTTTATCCAATCGGCGCAGACAGTCTTGAAGAACCTGCGAGTGGATGTTCTTGTATTCGGGAAACCGCTTCTTCAGATCGGGCAATGCGTTTTGTTGGTCGTAATAGCTGATGTTTCGGTGCTCGTTTTTCCACGCATTGCGGCGTTCAGCAAGAGAGAAGTTATAGAGCAGACGAAGCTGTTCAAGAGTTGTCTCAAGTATCGATTCCTGCTCCCGGTTTGGGTATAGGCGGTATTTATATGCTCGTCTCATTGCCCCTGATTCTGTACGTAGTTTTTGATGTCTTCCAGCGATACTTGCCCGGTTGAGGCCAAGAAATACGATGGCGACCAGAAATGGCCACCCCAAAGTTCTTTGCGCAAATGTGGAAATGTAGAGAACAGCCGCCGCGCACTTACCGCCTTGAGAGAATTGACGAATTTTGAAAGTGTTACCTGCGGCTTGCTGACAAAAAGAATGTGGATGTGGTTTTCGTCCGTTTCTTGTTCTATGATGGTAATGCCGAATTTCTCTGCCACTTCAAGATTCACGACCTTCAGTTTTTCGGTAACGCTACCAACAAGCAGTTTACGTTTATACTTGACGCAGGCAACATAGTGGAACTGAAGTGAGTAAACCGAGTGACAACCCTTATCCAGTCTGTATTTCATACAGATAATATATAGAAGAACTGATTTGATTGTAAGAACTAAATTCATTCACCCAAAAACTACGCGCCTTTCATCCCCGACCTTACGGTCGGAGACTTCCCTGCGCAAGAGTTAAAACAAGCGGTCAGTCCACCTAACTATCTGTTGAGGATGATTGGCGGGCTAAAAGCTGACTGCTTTTTGCCCCGAAAATCGGGGGCGTGGAAACCCGCGCCCTTACGGTAAACGGTTCGTGCAGGTGACGGTTGGGCCGTTATAGACAGCCTTTTGTGATGTACTGATCATGCCTTCCAAAGCCTGTCCTCATCCACATAAATTCATACAGACAGCCCGGTTTTCCGCTTGCGGTCAAAAGGGGTTCGCATTAGGTTATGGTTCAGCTTTTACCGGACATCTCTCACGCTTGAAAGGAGCACGCTCATGATTAAGCTGGCAACCATGACCAGTGTTTGTCCCGATTGGTCTATTGAACAAATCATCGACGGCATGAAACGCCACGGATATGCAGGTTTAGAACCCCGCGCAGGTTGGGGCCATGCTGCGGGTATCGAACCCGATATGGCGGTGGCCAAACGCGACGCGGTTCGCGCCAAATTTGAAAGTGCCAAACTCAGCATTTGCTGCATTGCAACCGGTGCGAGGTTTGCTACCGAAGATTTGGCTGAACTTCAAAAATACATCGACGAAACCCATGCCGCCATTGATCTGGCTGCCGATCTGGGTGCTTCTGTCATTCGCACTTTTGGCGGTGCACGCGGCAAAGGCGAACTCTTCTGGATCGTCAACCGCACTGTTGAGGCCTATAAACGCGTGATGGATCATGCGGCCCAACGCGGGGTTATCGTTTTGCTGGAAACCCATGACGAATGGTGTGTTTCGGCGCAGGTGCGCGCCGTGGTTGAAAAGGTGAACCATCCCAATATGGGCGTTTTATGGGATTTGATGCACACCCAGCGGTTTATGGAAAAAACCGAAGACACTTTGAAAACCATTGGCCATCTGACCAAACACCTGCACGCCCACGATGGCCATTACAACACCGAAACAAACCGTCTCGACACCGTTGGCCTCGGAGACGGACAGATCGATCACACCACACCCTTGCAATTGCTCAACAAAACCGGGTTTAACGGTTATTTTTCTGTTGAAGTGATTCACAAACCCGGCAGTGAACACGATGCCGATGGCACTTTAAAAAATTACGCCGAAGGTTTCAAAAAAATCACCAGCACGTTTTAATCGGAGGAAGAATGTCCAAGCGCAAAAAAAATCTGATCCTGTTTGGCATCGACAGTTTGTGGGCCGATCATATGAGTTGTTATGGATATGCCCGGCAAACCACGCCAAACATTGACAAATTGGCCTCTCAAGGGGTTTTATTTGAAAAAACCTACAGCCCGCACATTCCCACCACACCGGCCTATGCTTCCATGCTCACCGGCATGGATTGTTTTTCAACCGAAGTGGTGGCCCTTCGCCACAAAGGCGGTCTCACACCCAACGTGATCACCCTGCCCGAAATTTTGCGCGAAGCCGGTTATGAAACGCTGTGCGTTGGTTTCACCGGCAACCCCAGTTCACGCGGTTTCGACAAATATCTCAACTATCCCGCCTGGGGAAGTTGGGAAGAGCGCCCACTTCGCAAAGCGGAATTGCTCAACGATGTCACGTTGCCAGAACTGGAACGCATGGCTTCTGGTGACAAACCATTCTGCATTTTTTTGCGCCACATGGATCCCCACGCGCCGTATTTGCCTCCCGCGCCTTTTGACAACATGTTTTACAGCAAAAATCCGTGTGATCCGTCCAAAAACTCCATGGACCCTGTTAAGGCTTTTAAACCCTTCCGCGACTTTCACCTCAGCTGGATGCCGCCCGGCATTACCGATGCCGACCATGTGGTGGCTCAGTACGACGGCGAAATCGCCTATATGGATGCCTGCATTCAGCGCCTTTTAACGCGCGTGGACGAACTCGGCCTTGCCGATGATACCCTGATTGTGCTCAACGGCGATCACGGCGAAACCCTTGATGAACACGGTTGTTATTTTGACCATCACGGCATTTATGAATGCACATTGCATGTGCCGCTCATGATGCGTTTGCCGGGTGTTTTGCCAGCCAGCAAACGCGTTGCCGGATACAATCAGCACAAAGACCTCGTGCCCACCATTTTGGAATTGCTCGGCATCAAAACCAAAATCAAATTCGATGGCCAGAGTCTTATTCCGATGGTTAAAGGCAAACGCCAAACCCATGAGTCTGAATTCTACATCACCGAATGCACCTGGATGCGCAAACACGGCTGGCGCACTCCCGAATGGAAATTGATTGTCGCTTTGGAACCGGACTTCCATTTCAAACCTGAAGTTGAACTCTACAACCTCATTCAAGACCCTGGTGAAACCGTTAATCTGGCCAGTAAAGAACCCGAGATGGTGGCCCTTTTGCGCGGTCGCATGGAAGCCTGGATTGCCAAACGTGAAAAAGAAACCGGCAACACCAATCCGATGTACACCAATTTGAACTGGCACGGCAAACAAACTTACGAAGGCCCGTTTAAAACATCAGAAGATGCCTACAACAACATGTACATCGGCTCTGCAAGCCAAGCCGCACGCCTGCAAGCCGGAAATAAAAAAGTGCAGGGCATTGAAGCCAAAAAAACTAAAAAAGCCAAAAAATAACGAGCATGGATATGCCGGGCAACGGTGCATTTTTCATCATCTGCCTGGCCGCAAGGCTGTAATTTCAATTTCCACATGTGCACCTGCAGGCAAGGCCGTTACTTCCACTGTTGTGCGGCCCGGCGGATCAACTTTGAAATACTCGGCATATACCGCGTTCATTTCTTGAAAGGCAGAAATGTCTGTCAAATAAACCACCGAACGCACGGCATCGTCCAGCGATGTTCCGGCTGCTTCTAAAATGGCTTTGACATTCTCCAGTGTTTGTCGCGTTTCAGCAGCAATACCACCTGGAACGATTTTGCCCGTTTTGGGATCAATGCCCTTTTCGCCAGCCACAAACACAAAATCACCCGCAACAATGCCCTGAGAATAGGGGCCAACAGGCAATGCCGCTCTGGTTGTTTTTACCACCGTTTTACCAGCCATAAAATGCTCCTCTTTATAAAAAATGGTTTTGTTACAAACAGGGTGGGTGTTATGAATAATAGATTTGATGCATTCAGAACAGCACAATAATTGAAGGTATAAATCAGTTATCACATTTTTGTATGCCTTCGGCGACCCATGGGTGTCATCAATGACACCCCTACAGATTGGCTTCTTGATTGGTGAATCAATTGTAGAGACACCATTTATGGTGTCGTTGGCAAAAAGTCGTTCCCTTCAACAAACTGGAGAATTATATGCCCATTCAACGCGTTTATATGATGACCGACCTTGAAGGGGTTGCCGGTGTGGACAACTGGGACCCTCGCCACACCGATTATGCCACCACGGCCAAAGGCGTTTTTGAACGCTCCGAAATGCAGCGCCTTTTAACTGCTGAAATCAATGCCGCCGCCGAAGGCTTGTTTGAAGCAGGTGTTAAAGACATTCTGATCAACGATGCCCACGGTGCCGGGCGCACCATCTTGCCCGAAGAACTCATTGCAGGCGTTCGGTTGATTAAAGGCACCAATCGCCCCTGCTGGTTGCCCGGCCTGTCGGCACAATGTGATGCACTTGTGCAAATTGGCATGCATTCGATGACCGATACACCCAACGGTTGCTTGGCCCATTCGATGAGTCGCAACACCGTTTATCGCATCAACAGCAAAACTGTTGGCGAAATGGAACTGGCCGCTTATTTGTGCGGGGAACTCGGCATTCCCTGGATTTTTACCTCTGGCGATTTGCACGCATGCACCGAATCAGAATGTTTTGTGCCAAACATTGTGACTGCACCCGTCAAAGAGGGGTTGGGAGAGCTTTGTGCCATTCACATGGCCCCGGTGGATGCGCGTGTGCTGATCAAAAAACAAATTCAAACCGCTGTTAAAAACGCGCGAAAAATGAAGCCATTAAAAGCCGATGGGCCAACCGTTATGGAAGTGATGCGCCCCGAACCCTGGCCCGCACAGTTGCGCCCCGGTGTGGAACGCATCGATGCTTTTACCGTGTGTTACAAAGCCAACACATTCTGGCAGGCCTTTCACGGATATTATTACCAAAGGCCCGACTTCCCGCTACCCACATAAAGGGAGTGTTTATGACTGTCAAAATTGAAACCCTGTTTCGGGCACCCTATGCGCTGCCCAATGGCTTGCAACTGACCGGTGAAGGGTTGTGGATCGCCGATCAAATTACCGACCGTGTTGCCCTTGTTGAAATGCGCGACAAAGTTGATGAATACGGCGTGACCCCGCTCATCAAAGAAATTGCCACCGAATCGTCCAATACCAGCGGGTTAACCTGTGGCGATGGATCGCTGTGGTTGGCGGCTAATGGATCGGGAGAACGATGGCGCAAAAAACGCCCAACCGACGCTTCATCAGGCGATATTTTGCGCGTTGATCCCCAAACGGGAGCCACCCAAAATCGCTGGCCTTTGCCCACAGGGGGAGGCACACACGGTGTTGAGTTTGATGCTTTTGAACCCGGTAATTTGTGGTTAACCACTTTAAAAAATCAAACCATTACCCAAATGCGCATCTCCAACTGGACACCGCTCAAAACACTTTCATTGCCCTACCCACGCGCTCATGGCATTGTGCGCCTCAAAGATGGCATATGGGTGGTGCATACGGCAGATCGCGTGATTGTCAAACTCGATATTTCCTCAGGAAAAGAACTGGCGCGCATCCTTGTGCCCGCGCCCTATCCGGAACCTCACGGCCTGTCTATTTGCAACGACGGTCTGCTCTATTGCGACGCCACATCGGGGTGGATCGTTAAAATTTATTGTTGAGGTGTCGTGTGACAAACATAGAAAGCAACAACGGGTCTTTCGAAGACATCGCGAAAGAAAATGAAGCATTAAAACAGCAGCTTGCACAGTTGCAAAGCCATGAACGGACCCTGCAAGAACGCGTGCATAATCTGGAATCGCAACAATCGGCTCAAATGAAAGCCAACCAGGAAATTATCCGCCTTGAAAGATTGCGCGCTTTGGAAGAAATGGCACAGGGTGTGGCGCACAATTTCAATAATGTTCTGGTGGGTGTTTTGGGATATGCACAAATTATTGAAATGCAGAGCCAGGAAAAACAGACCATTTCCAATGCGCGAAAAATTGTTGAAAATGCCCTGCGAGCCAAAGAATTGGTACAGCGCCTCAACAAATCGGTGCGCGAAGCCGGGGATTTGCCGTTGCACCGCATTACCACTCTGGATACTATTGTACACGAGGCCATAAAAGCCACACAATCCTATCAAAAAAATGCCGCAGCCCGTAACATCCAGATCACCATTCATGAATCGCTCTATCCCACACTTCCCATCAAAGGCAATCCCATAGAACTTCACCATGTGCTGGTTCATCTGCTCACCAACGCGATCGATGCCATGCCTAACGGTGGCGAAATTGCCATCACAACACGCACCGAAAACAATAACTTGGTGCTTAGTGTTGCAGATCAGGGCATTGGCATGACCGATGAAACAAGCAAACGCATTTTTGAGCCTTTTTTCACGACCAAACAGGATGTGGGCAGCGGTTTGGGATTATCTATGGCCTATCGCACCATCACCGGATGGGGCGGCCATATTACCGTTAAAAGCGCACCGGGTCAGGGCAGTATCTTCGCTGTTTATTTGCCTATCTGGAATGACGATTCACCCCCTGTTGAACCACCAGCACGCACACACAAAGCCCGCATTCTGGTGGTTGATGATGAAGAGGCTGTGCATGAAGTGATTCAGGCCGCACTCAATATGTATGATTTAACCCTTTGCGCCAATAGCAAACAGGCTTTGGAAAAATTTGAAACTGGAAAATATGATCTGTCGCTTATCGATTTGCAATTGCCCGACCTGCCAGGAGACGAACTGGTTCAACATCTTCACAAGGCAGATCCAGAATTGATCTGCGTGTTGATGACGGGTTGGGACGTGATGCAAGACGATCCCCGTTTGAATCTGTTTGCATTTCATTTGCCCAAACCCTTTCGAATTTCAGAAATGATTGATGTGGTGAAACAGGCATTGGCCAAAAAGAACATGGTTTATGACAGGTGATTTATTATTCTGGTGAGGCGATTATGAGCAATCAGGCGGTTATTGGTGTTGATGTGGGCACAGGCAGTGTGAGAGCGGGTGTTTTTTCACTCACAGGTAATATGCTCAGTGCCGTGTCGTCGCCCATTTTAGAATTTCATCCCAAAGCCAATTTTTACGAACAATCTTCCAATAACATCTGGGCCGAAACGGGCCGCGTCGTTCGCCAGGCCGTATTACAGGCAGGCATTTCACCCGAAGCGGTTATCGGTATCAGCTTTGATGCCACGTGTTCTCTTGTGGTGCTCGATAAAAAAGGCGCATCACTCACCGTTTCTGAAACTGGTGATGCTGAGCGCAACATCATTGTGTGGCGCGATCATCGGGCGATTGATCAGGTTCATCGCATCAATGCGGGCGGATACGGTGTTTTAAAATATGTTGGCGGCATTATGTCACCTGAACAGGAACCGCCCAAGTTGCTCTGGATCAAAGAAAACTTGCCCGATACCTGGAAAAATGCAGGCAAGTTTTTCGATCTGGCCGACTTCATGGTTTACAAAGCCACCGGCACCGATCTGCGCAGTTTGTGTACCAATGTTTGCAAATGGACCTATCTCGGCCATGAATCGCGCTGGGACGTTTCTTTTTTCAATGCCATTGGTTTGGGCGATCTTTTCAACCATGACAAAGTGACTGCCCACATTGCGCCTATGGGCGAAAAAGCGGGCACACTCAGCACAGAAGCCGCACACCATCTGGGTTTGACCACCAAGACGGCCGTGGGTGTGGGCATTATTGATGCCCATGCAGGTGGCATTGGTGTGGGTGTGAGCGAACCGATTCTTGCCCTCATTGGCGGCACGTCTTCTTGCCACATGGCCGTTTCTCAAGAAGCCCGATTTATCCCCGGTGTGTGGGGTCCCTATTTCAGCGCGATGATCCCCGGCCTCTGGCTCAGCGAAGGCGGCCAGAGTGCAACAGGTGCACTGCTTGATTACACCATTGAACGATTTGGTCTGGTCAAAGAAAATGACCGCTTGCACCATGTGCTCATGGGCCAGGACATGCATACCCTTTATGCCCAGCTCAATGCCTATATTGCGCAAAAAGGAGTAGGCCCCGAATGGACAAATCGCCTGCATATTTTGCCCGACCACCACGGCAACCGCTCGCCCAAAGCCGACCCCGACGCCCGCGGCATCATCGATGGTCTCACCCTCGATATGTCGTATAACACCCTGGCCCAAATTTACCACGCCACCATTCAGGCGGTGGCTTATGGAACACGCAACATTATCGACGATATGGAAAAACAGGGTTACACCATTCAGCAGATTAACGCATGTGGGGGCGGCACCAAAAATGCCCTGTGGTTACAAGAACATGCCGATGCCACCGGACGCCCTATTCAGTTGCCCAAAGAACCCGAAGCTGTTTTGCTCGGTTCGGCCATTTTAGGCGCTGTTGCAGCCGGTGTTTTTTCATCCATTCCAGAAGCGATGGCTGCCATGTGCCACACCGGGACAACCATTGAACCCAATCCCAAAACCGCCGATTACCACACATGGAAATATCAGCAACAACTCAAAATTTACGACCAGCATGTCGAACGACGGAAATCATGGGCATAGTTTAGTTGAGCTTGGTCGTTATACCATTGGAGCATTCATGAATAAAAAAAATCTGCGCGATGTGCAAAAAGCCCGTGAAAACGTTCGCCGTTATGCTTGGGCGCAAAAAATCGTTGAGGGCTGGCAGCAGGAAACCGCCTATGCCATGCAGCAAAATCAGGCCTTTTTTGAAAGCATGATGCCTGAACTGACCGCCTGGCCCGAATATGGCCAGAACTGTCCGGCCTGTGTCAACGATCTTTCGTCTATGGGTGAATCCGGTCTTTACCGGTGGACGGTTGAAGACCCCGATCGTTTGATCTGCAAATATTGCAACACCGAATACCCCAATCCCAAATATCCCGAAACAGGCAGCATCACCGCTTCCAAAATGGGCCAAACCTTCACCTTTTACCTGACCGATGCCGAGCGTGCCCATCCCGAAGATCGGTCTGGCAAATATGCATTCACCTGGTACCGCTGGCCTGTGCACACAAGTTGGACCGGCATTATTCGATCCCAAAAAAACCGGTGGAGCCTGGATCAAATGGTTTTGCTGGCCAACCTCTATGCCTTCACCGACAACCCATCATATGCCCAGCGCGCCGCCTGGATCATGG
>CAXNEV010000059.1:0-11786 GCA_964200925.1 Candidatus Latescibacterota bacterium
AGCCATAATCAAATCCCAAATGCTACCAGACAAAATCCCCCCCATCTCTTGAAAAATATCAATGCGCAGAGCTTGCATTCAAAAGAAATATATGAATTAGGAATTTTTGATATGATCAATATAGGATATATATTTATATTATGAAAAAAATATTATGACTTTCATTCTAAAGTGTCAAGAGAAAACCAACAAAACGTTTATTGAATCCAAACCCAGCGGAATACCCCTTGTGCGCCCTTAAAAGAACAGGCCACTAACTTATCTCAACTGTTGGTTTTTTTTCAACTTGACATCCTTCATTGAACTCGCGATATTTAATCTCGCTACATTTCATTCAGCCTCTTGAATTGACACCCATTTTTGTTTGAGTGAATGTTCTGGAAATCGTTCTTGGTGTTATTGCTCTGGTATCTCTATTTTTGGTTGTTGCTGGCAAATATTTCGTGACCATTCGCCTCCAGCAATTGCGCCAACTTGTTATCGAAAGCGAAGTAAATGCCCGTACAGCACGAAGCAAACTAAAACAAATAGAAACCCAGAGTGGCCTGGCCGGACGCGAAGTCAAAACCAAAGAACGCAAACGACAATCACTTGAAAAACAAATTGAAAAATACAAAAAAGAATTGGCTGAGTTGCGAAGGTGATCCTTTTGGAAAGACACAAAACCAAAAACGCTGCTGTCCCTCTTTTTAATCCAAACAGAACCCCATGAACGCCATGTTTTGTCAAATTCTCACATGGGATGTTCAAAATGTCAAAAAAACGACTCACTTGCCAAGAAAGGCGAACTCAAATCACTGAGGTCGCTATGTCTTTGTTTGCCAGCAAAGGGTTTAAAGGCACCACCACCCGGGCCATTGCATGTGCGGCTGGTGTTTCCGAGGCCATCATCTTTCGCCATTTTGCCACAAAAGAAGATCTGTATGACGCCATTATCAATTACACCGTTGAAAAACGCACAGAACAATGGCAGAAAGATGAATCTATCTATAATGAAAATCAAGATTTGACAACCTTGCTTAACACTTTTGCACAAACCTTTGTAAAACGCAATCGCGAAGACACAACATTTATTCGGCTCATGATGTATAGCGCACTAGAAGACCACAAATTTCGGGAAAAATTTTTTGCCATCCATCGATCCCCGTGGCTAAAAGCCATTCGCAAAACCATTGAAGAAGGCAAATTGGATGGCACCGTTCGCCCGGTCGATGCAGGCCTGACAACATCGGCTTTTTTTTATGCCCTCCTCCAATATTGCATCACCAACATTGTCGCCAAAACAGATCCGCCTGATCCTCTGCGAGATGAAGCCCTCATTTCAAATCTGGTGTCTATTTTTGCACGCGGCCTCCAACCTCTACACAATGACCTTACTCTATCACAAACTATCACGTTGCCATGATGTTCTTCCCTCTTGCAAATCACAATTGAACCAGTTGGTCATGGATAACCGCCACCTTTATGCAAATACCCAATACTACACAACGATTTATTCACATCATCGGCAAGATACCCATGTTCCGCGGGTTAAAACCCAATGAAGCCCTGGAAATTTTGAAAGTGTGTAAACCACTTTCTTTTTCAGAACGGGAAGTGCTTTTAAAACACGGCACAAAAAGCACCGAAATGTATGTGTTGTTAACGGGAAAATTGGTGGTTACAACGCCCGACGGCACCCCATTGACGCATCTTTCACCCATCACCATTGTTGGCGAAATGGGGATTATCACAGGACAACCCAGATCAGCAACCGTCATTGCAGAACAGCAGGTGAGCACGTTTGAAATATCCAAACTAAAATTCGATATTTTAATGAAAAAATCGCCTGAAATCGGTTTTAAAATTTACCGCAATATCATTTTTATTTTATCCCAAAGACTCGACAACAACAATCAGAATCTTGCAGAAAACAAGCGAGAACTTTCTGACTTGCGAGCGAAGGTTTCCTCTCTCCCAACGGTTTAAACCGCACAAATGATCAATCTACAATTTCTTGAGGAAGGCAAAGCCATTCGAGATCCCATCTGGGGGTATATCCACATTCCCAAGATTATGCTACCCCTAATTGACGCCGAAGAATTTCAACGCCTGCGCGACATTTCACAATTGGGTCATGTGCTTCTTGTTTATCCTGGCGCACGTCACTCGCGGTTTGAACACTCCTTAGGCGTATTTCACATCGCGGGGCAATTTCTCAAACAACTGCTCAAATCCACTTCGCCTCCCAATATCAATCTGCCCGACGCCTGCGTTTTGCTTGCCGCCAGTCTATTACATGACATTGGCCATTATCCCTATTCACATCTGCTTGAAGAAATGCAGATGTTTTTTATTGACCATGAAACGCGCGGTCGCCAAATAATTGAAGATCCGACCACTGAAATACATACCGCTTTGTTGCAAGCTGATATTGATCCGCTTCGGGTTGCCAATGTCATAGACTACCGCAATCCCCATGTGGCAATCCCCGAAAAAGACCTGCGTTTGGCACATATTCTCAGCGGCACTTTAGATCCAGATAAAATCGATTATTTGCTTCGTGATGCGCGTTATTGCGGAGTGCCTTTTGGCGAAAGTGTCAACAGAGACCGTTTGCTTAGTTCCATCACCTTTGATCCTGTCTCCCAACGCCCTGCCATTACATATAAAGGCGTTTCTGCCGTTGAAGCCCTCATTTTCACCAACTATCTCATGTACCGCAATGTTTACTGGCATCATACCGTGCGATCTGCCAATGCCATGTTTAAACGCGCAGTACAAGATTTGTTCGCCCACCCCCATTGCGGTCTTTCCGAAAGCGATTTTAACAGAACCACGGAAGGAGCCCTGTCTTATCGGCTCGAAACAGAATTGATTCGACTGGAACAAGATGCTCGAAATAGCTTGCTGGGCCAATTGAAGCGCCGAAAACTCTATAAAGTTGCCCACATGTTTTTCCCTCACGAACGCAAAAGTGATCTTTTAGAATTATTCGGACATCTTTATTATCACCCGGACGTGCGCCGAAAATTGGAAATGGACCTGTGTTATCACCTGACCAACCACCACGATCCTTTACAAGGCAACGAAATTCTGCTCGATATTCCCCGATTTGGCAAAAGTCCAGAAGTTGATCTCAAAGTTTTTTTTAATGCCCATATTCCGGTTGATAAAGCCAATCCTCTGTCTTTTGATGATCCCGAGGTTTCTTTGCTCAAAGATTATCTCATCGACAATTTTGAGGCCCAAGCCAAAGTTGTGCGCATTTTTTGTGAAGACAAAACCCACTTGCGCGAACTCATCAATACTCACGCCCTTCCTTTTTTTCAGCAATGGCACCCGTAACTTATTTCACAGACAACAACTTGACAAATCGCCCTAAAATCTTTACATTCTTTCGTTCAGTTCCCAACCCTTCTGTTCTCATCTGGGGAAAATACGGCTTATGAAAAGATATCTGACGCTGATGGTTATTCCTCATAACAAAAGCCATGTTAGGGAATTTCACCTCACCCGCCTGATCATCTGGAGTGCCGCCGGATGTCTCGGCTTGGTTTTTTGCGCACTTATTTTTTACGCATTTGGGTATTATAACACCGTGTACAAAAAAAATGAAGCCGCCTATATCCAAACAGAAAATGCCGAGTTAAAACGCCAGTTTACATTTCTACAAGAAAAACTCGATAACATGCGCCACCAGATTGAACAACTCGGAGAAAAAGATCGCATGATGCGCGCTTGGGTCGAACTTTCCGAACCCGGCGATGATGTGCGACAAATGGGTGTTGGCGGCGTCAGTCAAGATATTCCTGATTGGGAAGGTCATATTTCAGCAGATATAAGTACAACCCTCACCGAAACTTATACCAGCATGAATCACTTGTTGCGAGAAGCTCAATTTTTGGAAACGAGTTTTGACACCATTTTAACCCGACTGAGCCACAATGAAAAATTGCGTCAGCACCTTCCATCCATATCCCCCGTACATGGAGATACCCCGTGGTTGACCTCTCATTTTGGCTATCGGCGCGATCCATTTACTGGGCTTCGACAATTTCACAACGGTATTGACTTGGCGGGTTGGCCAGGAACCTCCATTGTAGCCACTGCCGATGGTGTTGTTGACCAGGTGGGATTCGACAAACTTCTGGGATATCATATTAGAATCAATCACGGATATGGACTTCAGACCCTTTATGCTCATTTGCAAAAAAAACCGCCGCTTCAGGAAGGGGCACACGTGAAACGGGGGGGGAAAATTGGCGAAATGGGAAAAACTGGTCGTGCGACAGCCACTCATGTTCACTATTCTGTGTATAAAAACGGTCGAAATGAAGACCCTCAAAAATATATTTTCTATGACACCCGCGTGTTGGCACGAAATTAAAATTCAAAAAACCTAAACAAAAAGGAGGTCATAGTTGACCTCCTTTTTTCATGATTCCAAACAAGAAGAGAGGAAAAAAATCTCTATGGGTGATTTTTTTCCTCCTTTTATTACTTTCGCGTTTTAACCAACAAAAACACACCCAGAAATACAAATAGCACATTGGCCCCCCATGCACCCCAAACTGGAGGAACCACATCGTGCCATCCCATCACTCGTCCAATCTGAATACATCCATAAAACACAAAACAAGTCAACAAACAAACCCCAACCTGGAAGGGTCGACCGGTTCGGCGCATTCGCGAAGCCATTGGCAAGCCAAAAAAACCAATAACAAAATTGGCAGCGGGAAAAGCGTACCGCATGTGCATAGCAACCGCCTCGCGAAGGGCCTGACTGCCATTGCGTTCTTTTCGTTCTATAAACTGTTTAAGTTCTGTTACAGTCATTTCCTCTTCTGGACGGTCTTCCCTGGCAAAATCGGCGGGGATCAGGGTAATGTCTTCTACCGTGCGCACATCAAACGGCAAATATAATTCCTGCGCCTTATAAAAAATGCGCCCTTCACCCCTGTAAAATACCCACCGATCATTTTCCCAGATCATTTCTTCGGCCCGAATGCGTTCTTGCATATTCTGATTGATGCGATCCAAAATGACGTTGCGTCCGCGCTGTGCAGACGGTTCGTATTCACCTATTGTAAAAATGTAGCCCTCGATATCGCGCAAAACCACCTGAGTTCGCACATACCTTGGCCCGAGTTCTGGGTTGCGAGGATATACCATATGGGCTCGTTTGTGATTGGCAAAAGGCACCACGCGATCACTCAAAACAAACGCCAAAAGGCTCACCATGAAAGTACACATTTGCAAGGGCAATACAATTTGGTATAAACTGACCCCTACGGCTTTCATAGCCAGCATTTCACCATTGCGAATCAAAGTGCC
Source organism: Candidatus Latescibacterota bacterium (assembly GCA_964200925.1). Taxonomy (GTDB): domain Bacteria; phylum Latescibacterota; class UBA2968; order UBA2968; family UBA2968; genus CAXNEV01. Next base: position 5,317 of record CAXNEV010000059.1, read on the forward strand.
CATGCAAAATAAGCCCGCAAGCAAAACAGCCATAGGTAATACCAGCACAACAACATATGGAATATAGAAAATATAATATGAAAATATTGCCCACAAACTCGTAGCCTGATCAATAAAGCTGCTGAGGCGATCCACAAGATCAATAACCACAAACAACACAACAAAAGCCAGCAAGCTCATGAAGAGAGGGCCTGTAAATTGGCGCAAAACATAACGGCTCAAAATCGACACAAAACCCTCCGGATACGCCGTTCAAATACAATTTGCACATTTAACCACACGCCAAAAAACATAGTTATCATATTGGGAAACCACATGGCCAACCACGGATCAACCACACCGCGATCAGCCAGTTTTTCTCCCCCAATCAAACAAATCCACCAGACGAGAAAAAAACCAATGCTGATGCCTGCACCCACAGCGGGACTACTCCCTCGTGTACGAATGCCCAATGGAGCACCAACCAGTACAAAAACCAGACAGGCCATGGGAATAGAATATTTTTTATGTATCTCAACCCGCAGTCGATCTGCAGCCCTTTCTCGGTGAAACAACAGACGTTCTTGAGATTGTACTCGCCCAATAATCGAATGCACGGTCTGTTCGGCCCCCAAAACCCTGACAGAATCGGAAGCCAGCAAAAAATTTTGCAAAGTGATGGCTATTTGACCGCTTAGATCAACCTTCAAATCATGTATTTCCTGTTCGTATTCGGCTATTTGTTGTTGCATCATTCCGATGGTCATTTCTCGATCGTTGCGATACCCCGATTCTGAACGCGACAATTGCTGTCCCGCTTCGCCCAACCGAAAACGGGCCTTTTCAAAAGTGGTTTGCACATTTAACTGTGGCTCATGATTATCTATGCGATAGAGTTGCCCGCCAAATAACCACAACAGCACTTCGTCACGGGCCTTGTCATAGTCAACCTGGCCTGAATCTGCCACCATAGTTGTGGGAAAAATGTTGGTGTCAAAGTGGTATAATACCACGTTGTGCAATCGGCCAGTGAACCGGTCTGATTGTGAAAACAGCAACCGATACTCTGGAAACTCGCCAATCACGATACCGGCTTTATCTTCAAGAGCAACAGCAGGCCTTTTGCGCTGAATGTCCATCATAAGCACCCGAGCCCGATGGTTAAATTCAGGCAATATCCGATCATTAAACCACACCAACCCGGCCCCCAGCATACCGCCAGCGCATAACACGGGCAGCACAATTCTGTGAACACCCACACCCAGTGCACGCATGGCCGTTATCTCACCATCAGCACTCAACCGGCCAAAAGCCAGCAAGGTGGCAACCAGCACAGCCATAGGCACTGCCAGTGCGATCATCCAGGCGGTATTGAGAAAAAAAAGCTCGACCACCACCCCCGTAGCAATGCCCTTTCCCAAAAGCCGATCCAGCATTTGCAAAATCAAATCAATGACCAGCAAAAACATGATCACTGAAAAACCAAACAAAAATGGACCGGCGTGCTCTTTGAGCACATAACGGGCCAGAATCATGGAGGAACCTTTTGATAAAAAAAGAGTTAATAATTTAATTGCCCAAAGGCAATATACATTTTTTCCCACAACCCAAAAAGGGTTTTGTCATCCATCGAGCCCCATTGAATTTCCCTTGATATTTAATGGGGGTTGTGGTATTATTATCGCCTGTTCTGTTTGTTTATCCAACTTCCTGCTGCATCGAAACTTAGCGATTGCCTTTTGCCACGCCTTAACCACCCTTCTTAAATTCCATGCAAAGACCTCGTATGCTCCATTTTCAAGTGCTGTTGTACCTGCTGTTTTGGGTGGTTTTTAATACCACCAATGCCCATGCGCAACCTCCGGGCCTCTACCCTTTACTGGGAAAATCAACCCTTGATATCTTTTTGCGAAATGCACCTCGCCAAACGCCAGGATTTTCCCAAAAACGGGCACTGACCACGTCAATAACCAAACTGATTCAGGCCGATGATGGGTTTGAAATTATGGTCTATCAGGAACTGGGAGGAGCCCCTTATGGCATGCCTGTTGTCATGCCCTTGAAAGAATTTGCACAGTATAAATTTCGCCAGGATGCCATGCGCATCATTTTGTCTAAACTCGGCGAGAAAATAACCCACCAGGGCAATAGCGAGGGCCTGCTCAATGTGGCTATTCCCATTCGGGTTCCCAAGGGGTTGAGTGCCATTACAGGTGAAGGACAAACCAATTTGTCCATTACCGGGCGGCGGCGCATTGAGCTTTCGGGTTTAAGCCAGTACACTTTGGGCCAGGCCCAATCGGCCACTACGAGGACTTCGCGTTTTCCCACCATCAATTTTGAGCAGGAATCCCAGTTGACGGTTGAAGGGACAATTGGAGATCGCATCACCGTTTCTCTTGAGCAAAACAGCAATAATAATTTTGATTTGGGTGAATCATTGCGTTTGCAATATCGCGGTGATGAAGATGGTATTATCGAAGTGATCGAAGCGGGAAATACTTCTTTGTCGTTGCCTGGCACACGGCTTATTGGCTTTAGTGCTCAGGGCCGCGGGGGATTATTTGGCATCAAAGCCCGCGGTCGTGTCGGCGCGGTCAATTTTACGCTGGTGACCTCTCAAGACAAAGCCTCAAGCAATCGCAAAACATTTCAAGGCCAAGCAGAAGAAACAGCCCAGACCATTCGCGATTATGAATATCTCGAAGATACCTACTTCTTTTTCGACGAAATTTACCGCGAAAATTTTCGCACAGGTGTGCCACCTGCCCCGGCAGATCGCATCAATGTGCAAAGTGTGCGCCTTTTTTTAAATGACTTTAACCCGCAAAACGACATTGAAGATTCGGCCATTCCCGGCGTGGCTTATGCCTTTTGGCAAAATGGTCGGCCCAATGAAGTCACTTCTGGGCAGTTTGATAAAGGAAAAGAAGAAGGCTCTTTTCATGAACTGGACCCCAATGAATTTACCGTGTTTCCAGAAGGTTTTCTCATTTATGAACAGGGCCGCATCAATCCCAGTTTTACCCTGGCCGTGGCCTATCAAACCGAAAATGGCCGCAACTTTGGCGACATCCAATTTATTCCTGAACCGGGAAATCCCAACAAAAAAATTCAACTCCGACTGCTCAAAGCAAGACAGCAACGGCCGCTTGATCCAACCCGTGCCGATCGCAAGCCCGACCCCACTTGGCCCCTTTCCTGGCGCAACGTCTATTCCCTGGGAGGGCGCAGCATTCCTCCTGATGGACTAACATTGGGCATTTACCGCGATGAGTCGGGGGCCGAACCCATCGACAACCAGGAGGGGATCCCGTATCTCCAAATTTTCCAACTCGACCGCCACACCAATGGGTCTTCGGCATCTTCTCCGCCCGATGGCATTATCGACATCGATGGGGGCAACAACATTCCCGGCCTGAGCCTGGGACGCGGGCATTTGATTTTTCCCTTTTTGGAACCTTTTGGTCAAAGCGCGCTGGGAGCTTCTGAACTCAACAGCGACTCACGCGTAGATCGCATTTACAGCGAAACCAACCGGGCCAATCGCGCCGAAGCCAGCCGATATGCCCTTCGGGTGCGCTCGGCCAGCCGATCAACTGAAATCACCCTCGGTTTGGGCATTGTAGAAAACAGTGAAATTATTCGCCTTAACAACCGAACCCTTGAACGCGGAACAGACTATACCATCGACTACACATTTGGCAGGCTGCGGTTTATCGGCGAAGCTGAAACAACCGCAACAGATCCAACGGCCGATCTGGACATCAGCTATAGCAATCAGGACTTGCTCGGGTTTGGACAGTCAAAAAGCCTTTTGGGCATGCGCATAGAACGCCCTTTTGCAGATCAATATTCGCTGATCGGCATGACGTTGCTTTACAGCAATCAATCCACGCCATCCCAACGCGTGCGCGTTGGACAAGAACCCGCCCGTACAGTGATATGGGATGCCAATGCCCGTTTGCGTTTTAAACCGCAAATGCTCACCAACTTTGTCAACTCCATTCCGCTGGTCAACACACAAACCCCTTCTACCATTGATCTCAATATGGAAGTGGCCCAAAGCCTGCCCAACCCCAATACCAAAAATGTGGCCTATATCGATGATTTTGAAGGTGCCGAAAACAGCATCACATTTCAAATTGGCAAATTGAACTGGACCCATGCCAGTACACCCACCCTTCGAGGGGGAACCCTGTCTTTGCCCAGAGGCCGCCTCACCTGGTACAATCCCGTTGATCGAGATCGCGGCTCTTTGACCCAGATTCAGCCCAACCGCGACGACATTACGGTGGATCAAAACATTGTCGATGTGCTCACCTTGCGTTTTAACCCGGCCCGAGGAAACACCGAACCCCTGTTCCTTTCTTATGATTCAGATCGCGTTCCGCGTTTGTCCTGGGCAGGCATGATGCGAAATTTGGGCGGTTTTGATCTGTCGCGAGCCAAATTTCTCGAACTCTGGATTCGCGGCGACGACGGCAAATTACACATCGATTTGGGAGAAATTTCCGAACGCATCGATCTGCCGCTTGACCACCCCACACTGAACAGTCCCGCCGATCGCGAACGGTATCCCAACGGATTTCGCACCGAAGACAATCCGCTTGGCAACCTGCCAACCGGTGATGATGTGGCCACCGATGAAGAAGATATTGGCCTTGACCGGTTAACCGACGCCGAAGAAGCCGATCTCTTTCGAAGAATATATCCGGGCGTTTTGGTACCTGCCGACCCTTCGGGAGACAACTATCGCGACATCAATCGCACCGGCACCGACATTAAAGATCGATACCCGGTTGGTTTAAACGGGCCGCAAAACAACAACCCCGAACGCAACCGCAGACCCGATTCAGAAGACACAAACAGCAACGGCCTCCTCGACACGCGCAACAGTTACATGCGCTACAGCGTAGATTTGGCAACCAATGCGGGTTATTCGCCCCAGACCAATACATTTTCAGGCCCATCTCTGCTGGTTCCGGGCACAGAATCAGACAAATTTCCCGAACTTGGCGGTGCGTTTAATCCAACCTGGCGGTTGTTGCGCATTCCGTTAAAAGGCGGCGATGCCCCCCGTACTTTAGAAGGTGGCCCGGATACGTCATTTGCCACTGCAATAGACTATGTGAGAATTTGGCTTGAACACAATGACACCACCACAGCGCAAATCTACACATTTAATGCCGTGGGCAGCGATTGGCAAGAAGACCCGGTTGCCATAACCCATCAATCGGGCGATTTCCAGGTGGCCACCATAGGCACCGACAACACCTTTTATACCCCCCCGCCAGGCCTTGAACGCGAACTGGATCCCACAACCGGCATTCGGCTTTCTGAACACTCTCTATCTCTCAAATTTACCGATCTTTTTCCTGGCGAAGCCATATCGGCATCGCGAAGTTTCATTCAAGGTGATGATTATACCCGTTATGGCACGTTGACGATGTTTGTCCATGGGGGCAACCCTTCTTCATCAACGTATGGAACCAATTTTATCACGCCAAAAGATACCCTGTCACAGGGCCCCACTCCCGTTGAACTGTTCCTGCGATTTTCGCCCATCAATGACGATACGCTCAACTTTTACGAATACAGATCTGGGGTGTATCGCGGTTGGGCCGATGAAGACAACACGGTTGAAGTGAATTTGGAACTCATGTCACAACTCAAAGGCCAGTTGCTCGACCTTCAAAGTACTGGACAAAAAACCGATACCCTGACCGTATCGCTCCAACAGGGCGATTTTTTGGCATTTTACAACAAAGAGCAAAACCGCATCGAAACCACCATTAACGGTCATACCTATCTGGTGCGCGGCAATCCGGCCCTGTCTCAGATCAAAGCATTCACCATTGGCATTCGCAATGAAGGCTCTTTGATTCTTCAAGGAGAAAACGAGGTCTGGTTTGACGAACTGCGCGTAGATGACATTCGGAAAAAAAGCGCGTTTTCAGCCCTTATTGATGTCAACACAGCCTTGGCTGATCTGGGCAACATCACCATCAACCTGGAACAGCGCAATGGCGATTTTCAAGATCTTCAGGGCAACGCTTCTGGAAATTCCACCACCCGGTTAAATTTCGACAGCCGACTCAACATCGATAAATTTTTGCCCACTCAGTGGAACACGTCCATTCCCATTCAGTTTAGTTATAACCGGTTCAACTCCCAACCGCGCATCCGCCCGGGTTCTGATGTTGTGCTGACGCCCGAACAAAAGAACAACGAAAGTGATGAACACAGCCAGATGCGTTTCAATGTTTCCCTGCGCAAACGCCCCGCTCAAGAAAATCCGAGAATATTGTCTCGTCTCATTTTTGACAAAGTGAATACCTCGCTCAACTACAGTTCCGATGTCTCCACAACCGGCGCCATTACACAGCGCAGAACCTCGCAAAACGAAAACGTCAACGGCACGCTGAGTTATAGTGACACCTGGTCGCAAAATAAGGGGCTTCCCATTTTTAAATGGGTGCCCTTTTACC
>CAXNEV010000060.1:0-11781 GCA_964200925.1 Candidatus Latescibacterota bacterium
GAGGTGCTGGTTGAAGATATTCGGCGCATTCTTCAGCCCGACCGGATAGAGTTGATAGAAGGGTTGGCTTTAATTGCAACGGTAGGGGAGGGTATGTCTCATCGGGTTGGCATTGCAGCGCGTTTGTTTACGGCTTTAGCAAATGCCAAAGTGAATGTTCGGGTGATTGACCAGGGGGCTTCTGAAATCAATATTATTGTCGGTGTTGTCGAAGAAGATCTCAAACGTGCGCTCGGTGCCATTTACCGGGCGTTTCTCGTGTAGGAGGCCTTATATGCGCCGCATTGCAATTTTGACCGCCGGGGGGGACACCCCCGCCTTAAATGCCACCATTCATGGGGCTGTGGCAAGGGCTAACCAGTTGCACATTGAGGTATATGGTCTGATCAAGGGTTATAACAGCCTGTTTAATCCCAGAGTGCCCCATGTGCATTTAAATCCCCTGTTTCAAGCAATTCCCGAACTGGATGCCACGATGGGAGGAACCATTCTGGGTGCGTCCCGCGATTATGTGGATCCCAATGATCAACAGGAAATGGAGAAAATCTTAAGCCGTTTGCAGCGTTTAAAAGTGGATGGGTTGATTTGTGTGGGAGGAGATGGCACCTTAAATGGTCTGCAGCCCATTGCCGAACGGGTGCCCGCGGTGCTTGCGCCAAAAACCATTGACAATGATCTGGGGCTGAATTATCTGAGTGAAGCGCAAGAATGGGTTCGAGAAACCGATGCAAAAACCTTGAAACTGGGCTATCGGCGCACAACTGTGCGCACAGCCTTTGATCTAAATTACATGGTCAATTATGCCACACCTGGATATGCCACTGCTGTTTTTGACGCGGCCATGGGCATCAAACGGGTTCGCACAACCGCAGAAAGCCATCGCCGCATTGCCATTATTGAAGTCATGGGGCGGCACTCGGGTTATATTGCACTGGGCGTGGCTTATGGTCAACCGGATATTATTCTGGTTCCAGAAGTTCCAATTCATACAAAACGGTTGATTGAACGGGTTAAGGAAATTTATGATTTGCAAAAAAATGTGGTGATTATTTGTGGCGAAGGCATTGTGGATGAATCGGGACACGAACTGGGAGCCGAAACCCGGTCAACAGATCCGGCAGGCAATATGCAATTGAGCGGGGCAGCCGAAGCTTTGCGCAGGGTTCTTATTGCGCATATTGGCGATGATTATTTTATATCCAAAAGGCGCAGTGAGTCGGCCAGTGCGGCTATTTTTACGCGAAAAGTAGGGCATACCCAGCGCGGGGGCCGCCCCATTTTATTCGATCGATTTTATGCCAGCCAATTGGGTGGAAAGACGGTGGATATGCTGTTGGAAGGGCAAAACAATACCATTGCCATTTTGCAGTGGAATCGAGAGGCTGGTTTTTATCTGGACAGCATTGAGGCCAATATGTTGCGCGATCAATGGGGACATATACATGCCCGCACTTTGCACCCCTCTTTTTACGATGCTGATGCCATGAAACCATCGCGCATGGGAATGGAATATCTGCTCAATATTTTTACAACCGCTATAGGACATGACGATGCAGAAAACATTCGCAGCACACTGTTTGATGCCGGCAATTTGTTGAGGCCGTATCATTCGGTGAACATTGATATTGCAAAGCGCATTCGGTATCTGGAGGGGTAATATGGACGAGGTGTTGGGCCAGCACATGCCGATTTCAGCGTTTGAACAAAAACGCGATCTGTTACACAGGGTTTTACAGGCAGGCCAAACAATTTCGAAACCCGAAACACCCGTTGTTTTCTGGGTGCCGGGGCGCATTGAAGTGTTGGGCAAACACACCGATTATGCCGGAGGGCGCAGTTTGTTGGCCGCAACATCTCTCGGTTTTTTCTTTCTATCATATCCGCGAACAGATGATCGGATCAATCTGGTTGATGTATTTGGAAATCGCCTGTTGGAAAGCCGGTTGCACCCCGATGTGATGCCGTGTTTGGGGCACTGGTCCAATTATGCAGAAACGGTGTTTCGCCGAATGGCGCGAAATTTTAAAAATTTAAATGGGGCAGACATTTTTTTTGTGAGCGATTTGCCACAAGCGGCAGGCATGAGCAGTTCCAGTGCCATGATTGTGGGGCTTTTTCTGGTTTTGTCGTGTCTGAACAATCTGAATAACTTACCCGAATACCTACAAAATATCCAGACGCTGGAAGATTTAGGTGGGTATTTGGGGACGATAGAAAATGGACAAACATTTGGAACCTTTGTGGGTGACAAAGGGGTTGGCACATTTGGTGGCAGTGAAGATCACACGGCGATTTTGTGCTGTCAACCGGGAAAATTGAGCCAGTATGCGTATTGTCCGGTGCGGTTCGAGCAGAGGGTGGATTTGCCAGAAGGATATATTTTTGCCATTGGGGTGAGCGGTGTGGTGGCAGAAAAAACAGGTGGGGCTCTGGAAAAATACAACCGGGCATCCAGACTGGCTTTTGAAGCCATTCGCATCTGGAATGCCCAAACGGAAAATCGGCATCCCCATCTATCTTTTGCCATAGGCCAGGTTGGTCCAGATTCGGTGCGGCAGACAATTGAAAGAGGCGCAAACGGAGAGTTTTCACAACGGGAATTGCTGGATCGGTTTGACCATTTTTATGCCGAAAATGAAGACATTTTGCCAAAAGCCAGCGCGGCGCTTTTACAAGGGAATATCAAGGCATTTGGGGAACAGGTTGCTCGATCCCAAATTTTGGGTGCAACGCTGTTAAAAAACCAGATCCCAGAAACAATATTTTTGGCCGATTCAGCATGCAAGTGCGGAGCTGTTGCGGCTTCGGCATTTGGTGCGGGATTGGGCGGCAGTGTGTGGGCGCTGGTGAAAGAACATGAAGCCGAGGGCATGTTGGCAGATTGGAAAAATGCGTATTATAAAGCCTTTCCAGATGCTGCTCAAAACAGCTTGTTTTTTACAACACCCGCCGGGCCTTCTGCATTTGAATTGACATGATTTTGACGATGGTTTAAAACAGATGTGAAGGAATAAAAAGGCCGCTGATTGTGATCAGCGGCCTTTTAAATTATTTTTTACGTTTTGGTTTTTCAAGTCGTCTGACAGGTGAATTTTTGCTTTCGTGGTAGAGTTTGTCAAAGGTTTTGCTGCCATCATCTTCATAAACATCGAGTGTGGAGGTGTGTTCGGCAATGGGTTGCACATCGTTTGGATAAACGTGGTGAAGGTCTTGTTTGGAACAGGCATAATAGGTGGTTTCACCACTGGCCCGGCGATACACATACAGGTGGCGTGGCGGATCGACCCAGGTATAATCGACCGTGTATTTCTTCAGTGCATTTGGAGCAATGGAGATGCCCAAGCCCGGTTCTTCTGTGACGCGGTAAAAGCCCCCGTGCACGTTAATAGGCGTGGAGATCAGTTGCGATTGCCAGATGTTCATGCATGTAATGGCAGGCCATTTGGCCTGTGGCAAAACAGCTCCCAAATGAGCCGCCCATGTGGTGGTGATGCCCGTGCCCACAAGCTGGAGCCAGAACGGTTTGTTCCACTGTTCACACACGGCTGCCTGTTTGAGAATGCGCGCGGCTCCAGCGCACACGACAAACCCATCGGTGACATCTTCGCGCATGGTGGTTTCTATGGGCGGGCTGGCATAGTGCATGGCAATGGGGCGGTTGATCATGGATCGAATTTGCCGATTTCCGGCCACATCGCCTTGCGGAATGGGCGATTCAATCATGGCCAATTCCGGATAAATTTCCAATTCTTTGAGGTGCGGCACGGCATTGGCAGAATTGGCCAGCGTGCCGTTGTAATCCAGATCGAGATGAAAACCTGGAGGGACTACTTTTTGAACCGCCTTGATGGCGGCGTGCAAATCGTACCATGGTCGGGCTTTAAGCTTGGCACTGGTATAACCAGCTTTAACGGCTTGCCGACATTCTTCGGCCCAATCGGCAGGGGGCATGTCCATATTCCACCACGAAATGGGGCACCAGTCGCGCACTTTATTGCCCAATAAACGGTAAATGGGCACCCGTAAGGTTTTGCCCACCGCATCAAATAAGGCCATTTGCACACCGGCCCCTAAAGCATCATCCCACATCAATTCGGCAGCGGGTTTGCCCACCACGCGCTCTTGAATGTTGTCGGGCACTTTGGCCCAGGTGTAATTGGGCACTGTTTCACCCCAACCTTCAACGCCATTGTCGAGGGTGATGTGGCAGATTTGCAAAATGCGCCAGTGTGGCAACCAGTAACCGAGGTGTTGCTGACTGTGCGGTGTAAAAGGTACATCGAGGTGAATGAGTTCAAGTGTTTTGATTTTCATGACATCCTCCTAAAAGTTATTGGGATTAAAGTGGCATGAGAATAATGATGGCAATAGCAAGTGTCAATCAAAAATCAGTTTGGGCCCTCTATCGGAAATGGTGCATGGATTGATTTGGGTAATTATATTGGACAATGGACGACGGACGATTGATCACAACAGGAGGGTTTTATGGCAATACGATGCATACACATTGGAGTGGGGGGGCGAGGAAAATGGCCAGTTCGTTTGTTTTCTGAACGAGAGGACGTTGAAAGTGTGGCCTTTGTGGATATTCACGAAGGCAATATGAATGCGGCAATGGAAGTGGCGGGAATGTTAGAGTCCAAATGTTTTCGCACGTTGGAACAGGCTTTAAACAAGGTGGACTGCGATTGTGTGATTGTTATTACTCCGCCCGATTTGCATGCCGAAATGGTTTTGGAAGCTGTTCGAGCAGGAAAACATGTGTTGGTGGAAAAACCATTTACCAAAACGCTGCGTTCGGCCAAACATGTCGTGGATGAAGCGGATCGTTTGGGTGTAAAAGTTGCGGTGAGCCAAAATGCCAAATACAATGCGGCAACGGTTACATTGGCTCGCCATTTGAGAGAGGAAACATTTGGGAAAGCCAGTTTTGGCCTTTATACCAAAATCGGCTGGCGCAGCAAAGGGGTGCACCATTCGGGGCATGACGATCATTCGTATTTATGGGAACGAGGCATTCATGATCTGGATACCATGCGGTTCATTTTTGGCAAAAATCCGGTCAGAATGTGGGCACACAGTTTTAATCCAGGTTGGAGCCCATATAAAGGTGGGGCCGGGGTATCGGGTTGGGTAGAGTTTGACGGGGGGGCAACCTGTACGTATTTTGCAACCTTTGAACCGCATAAATCGGGGGGGGAAACACGAGTGGATGTTGAAGGAGGCACCCTGTCGATTGAAGGAAAAAATCTAATTCTCACACGCCGGGAGGGCGATCCTGAAAAGTTAATTTTAGATGATGTTCCCGATTCCACCACGGCCATTACCAATCAATTTTTGGCATGGTTAACAGGGGGCCCAGAACCCGAATTTTCTGGGCGAAACAATTTAAAAACAATGGCAATGATTGAAGGCATGGGGATTTCATCCGAAGCCGGACGCATTGTCTCATTGAAGGAGTTTCTCGATGTCTGAGTCTGTGATTGGTGAATATGGCACATGGGCGGCATCCCTTGTGGCAGATGGGCCCGGAAAACTGTCGTTTCGCAATGAACAGTGGAACGATGTGGAAACATGGCGACCTGTGGCAAGAGCGAGATTGATGGACTGTTTGGCACAACCCGATACGGGCGGGTTGCCAAAAGTTACGGTTCACGAACGGCGCGTTTACGATGGGTTAGACATCGAAGTGATTTCCTATCAATTGCCTTATGGGCCACCAACAGAAGCCTATGTGTTAAAACCGCAAGGAGCCACAGGGAAATTGCCCGGCATTCTGGCGTTACACGATCATGCAGGCAGAAAGTACTTTGGCAAACGCAAAATCTCTCGAATTGCCGAAGACTGGCATCCGCTGATGCTTGATCATTACAAACATTATTATGGCGGGGCATGCTGGGCCAATGAGGTTGCAAAACAAGGGTATGTGGTGCTGGTATCCGATGCCTTTCCATTTGCAAGTCGGCGCGTGCGGTTGGCCAATGTGAGTGAGCGCGTCAGGCGCGGATTGACGGATGATGATCCGGAAAAACCGGAAAATATTGAAGTCTATAACAAATGGGCTGCCGAACACGAATCCACCATGGCCAAGTCGCTTTTTTCTGCGGGAACCACATGGCCGGGTGTGTTTTTGGCCGAAGATCAACGCGCATTGGATGTGCTGTGTGCTCGGCCTGATGTAGATGAAAAAAATGTTGGGTGCGGCGGATTGTCGGGAGGGGGCATGCGCACGGTGTTTTTGGGCGGCGCAGACGATCGCATCAAATGTGCCATTTGTGTGGGATTGATGAGCACATGGCGCGATTTTTTGCTAAACAAATCATTCACACATACGTGGATGACCTATGTGCCTTTGTTGCCTAAAGATTACGACTTTCCAGAAATTCTTGGACTGCGAGTGCCAATGCCCACGATGGTGTTAAATGACAGTGAAGATCAATTATTTACATTGTCGGAAATGGAACGCGCCGACCGGATTTTGGGCGAAGTTTTTCAAAAAGCTGGCGCAACGGATTGTTATCGCTGTTCGTTTTATCCTGGGCCGCATAAATTTGATTTGCCCATGCAAAAAGAAGCCTTTGCGTGGTTTGATCGGTGGTTAAAATAAGGGATGTAAAACACGGGACAAAGCATCTCTTTGTTCCGTGTTTGTTACAGATGCAGGAAAGTTTGGGGAACCCGAAAGTTTATAAAACGTTCAAATTTTGTGTTTTTAAGCCGTAGCCAAAAGGCAGGCGGGAAAGCTGGTTAAACAGAGTAAATTGAAAACTTAACAGGGAGGTATGAAGTATGTGCAGGGTGTCTGCTTTTTGGTGTGTGTGTCTTTTGCTGGTATTTTCGGTAACACAAGTAGAAGCTCGTCCGGAACGAGTTACTCAAATTCCCAATGGAAATACATTTGGTTGTGCCAATTGCCATGTTAATCCGGCAGGAGGAGGGGCCCGCAACGCTTTTGGTCAGGAAGTTGAGAATGGCTTTCTGAGCAATAGTGGGACAGTGGTTTGGAATGCAACGCTGGCCAGTCGTGATTCCGATGGGGATAAAGTCACAAATGGTCAAGAATTGGGTGATCCCGATGGTGACGGCACACCCACGGCAGGGGCCACAGTTACCAATCCCGGCAATGCATCCAGTTTGCCGCAGGTGACCAATCGAGCCCCTGTTTTTACGGCTGTTCCAAATAAGACCGTGAATGAAGGTGTGGCTCTTACCTTTCAGGTGCAGGCCACCGATGCCGACAATGATGCGGTAACGATCGCGGCCACCGGGTTGCCAACAGGAGCGACATTTGCCAATGGCACATTTTTGTGGACGCCCAGTTTTAGCCAAAGTGGGTCTGTCACTGTTAATTTTTCTGCAAGTGATGGCAAAACCCAAACGGCATTGTCGGTGCAAATTGCGGTTGCCAACGTGAATCGGGTGCCAGTTTTGGCAGATGTGAGCGCAAAAACGGGCAAAGTCGGAGAAGCTTTAACGTTTCAGGTGCAGGCCACCGATGCCGACAATGATGTGGTAACGATCACGGCCACCGGGTTGCCAACAGGGGCAACATTTGCCAGTGGCGCTTTTTCATGGACACCAACAACTGGACAGAATGGCGTTTTTAACGTTTTGTTTATTGCCAGCGATGGCACAGGTCAAGATTCACTGACTGTGGCCATAACCATTGCAGCGGCTGTGCAACCCCTCGCCATTTCGTCATTTTTGCCAAACAAGGCACTGGTGATTGTGGCATCGGGTGATACCTTGCGATTTTCAGTGGTTGCCAGTTCGGGTGCCGGAACGATGCAATATGCTTGGACGCTGAATGGAACAGCGCAGACGGCAACCAGTGCCTCTTTTTTATTGACGGCAACCTCTGGAAATGCCGATGATGTGGTGGGTGTAACGGTATCAGATGGATCAACCAAAAAAGTTCAATCCTGGACCGTGAGCAAATCTCTCAAAGGCGATGTCGACGGCAACAATCGGGTTGATTTTGCCGACTTTTTATCCCTTGCCGCCTCCTTTGGAAAAGGAACTGGCGAAACGGGTTATGTTGCCAAGGCCGATATCGACAGCAGTGGCCGGGTTGATTTTGCCGATTTTTTAACTTTTGTTCGGTTTTTTGGACAAAGCAAATAATGGGTGATAATTGATCGGATATGACCGATTTTCGAGAACTCAAGCGCCATTTAAACAAACCCGATGAGATTTATGTCTGTGATCTGTTGTGCCGCGGAACAGATTGGGTGATCCTTCGGTATGTTTCAAAACGCGACTGGACTGTTTCAAAAACCCATTTGCCTTCTGGAACAACCACCCTTGCTTTTTACCGTGCACAGGCAAATTTTGTCCTCTGGCGTTTTGTAGATTTACAAGGTCAATTAAAAGGTCATCTGTTTCATATTTGTTCTGAGTTAGAGGTGCGAACTGACGAAGTATCTTATCTTGATCTGCTCCTGGATGTGTGGGTGGATGTGCAGGGAAATGCAGAGATTTTAGACGAAGAAGAGTTGCACGCTTGTGTGGTTTCAGGGAAAATGTCAAAAAAACAGGCCAATGCCATTACTGGCATTGGCCTGAATATTAAAGCCAATTGGACAAAATTAGTTGGCGAATGGACCCATTATTACGATTTGGGTTTGGGGCCATCTATACAGGGCATTATCGATTGAAGATATTCGCGAAATTCTTTGCCAATGGTGGGGTGTTTTAACGAAAAAGACACCGATGTTTTTAAATACGAAAGCAAGTCGCCCACGGTATGCCATTCCCCGTCGATGGCACAGGCATAAACCGCACGGGCCTGAATCATCATTTGAATGGCGTCGGTCAACTGGATCTCGCCATTTTTAGCAGGTTCAATACGGTCGAGAAAATCGAAAATTTCGGGTTCAAAAATATAACGGCCCAGAGTTGCCAAATTTGACGGTGCTTTGTCAGGTTCTGGTTTTTCAACCAGTTTTTCAACCAGATAAACATCGTTAATTTTTTTTGCCTGGATTACCCCATAACTGCCAATGCGCGATTTGGGGATTTCCTTGACGGCCAAAATAGAACTGCTGTATTTTTCATATTGATCCATCATTTGCCGAATACAAGGTTTTTCAGAAACCACCAGATCATCGCCATAAAGCACGGCAAAAGGTTCATCGCCAATGTGTTTGCGGGCTTTCATAATGGCATGCCCGGTTCCAAGCGGGTCTTTTTGACGAACATAATGAATATCGGCCAGTTGTTCAATGCGCTCAAGGGTTTCCAACATGGTGCGATCTTCGCGCTCTTGCAGGGCCTGATAGATTTCCACATTGCGGTCAAAATGGTCTTCAATAGCGCGTTTTCCGCGACCGGTGATGATCAAAATGTCTTCAATACCAGAATCGACCAGTTCTTCAACAATGTACTGAATGGCAGGTTTGTCAACAATGGGCATCATTTCTTTGGGCAATGCTTTGGTTGCCGGCAGCATGCGACTGCCATGTCCTGCTGCTGGGATGACCGCCTTGCGTATTTTCAATGAAACCTCCAGGGTTTAAATCTTTTTTTTGATTTGCATTTTTAATTTCAGATTTGCTTACTTCAAAGTCAAGGAGATTTTCATGAAATTCTCATATTTGGATTGGCATTAAATCGTTCAAATTTCTTGACTTTATTAGATTAATCGCTTATTATTCAGGCGGTTTCCCAAGCCTTTCTCCCCAGTTATAAAACCTTTCCTGCACTGTCTTCATTTTTCTTATACCCCTTTTGACATAGGCCTAAGAGGTTGTCCATGGCCGGTTTCCAAGCCCCCTCATCTTTGTGTTTGGGTGTGCTGGCATCCCATGCCGGAACCAATTTTCAAGCCATTCTCGATCGTTGCCTGTCTGGAGAATTGCCCGCCCGAGTGGGGGTTGTCATTAGCAATAACAGCCATTCTGGGGCGATAGACCGGGCGCAAATGGCACACATTCCCACCCGTCACTTGAGCAGCAAAACCCATCCAGATCCACAAAAACTGGATGCGGTGATGACCCGGGTTCTGCACGAACATCAGGTGAATTTGGTTGTTTTAGCAGGGTATATGAAAAAACTGGGCCCACAGTTGTTGGCTGATTTTTATCCGCGTGTGATCAATATCCATCCGTCTTTGCTGCCGACTTTTGGTGGCAAGGGGATGTTTGGTCTGAGCATTCACAAGGCCGTCATTGATCAAGGTGTGCGTTTTACAGGTGTAACTGTGCATATCGTTGAAAGAGATTATGACAGAGGGCCCATATTGATGCAAGAAATCGTTGCCGTTTTACCCGATGATATGCCCGAAGTTTTGGCAAATCGGGTGCTTGAAGTAGAACACCGTCTGTATTCTGCAGTTATTCGTCAATTTGCCAAACATCAATTGTGCGTGTGCGAGGGTCGTGCGCGTTTTATAAATCTTACAACCCAAAAATAGGATATTGGGGTATGAATCAAGCTGTTTTGCAAACCGATATTCAGAGTGTAGCGTTGTTTGCACGAGGAAAAGTGCGCGATGTTTATGATCTTGGCGATCGTTTGTTAATTGTTGCCACAGATCGCATTTCGGCTTACGATTGTATCATGCCCAATGGCATTCCCGGACGTGGTAAAATTTTAACCGAAATGTCGCTGTTCTGGTTTTCCAAAACCAGTGGTATCGTCAAAAACCATTTGATTACAGCCGATGTTGCCCAATATCCCGCCGAATTAAAGCCCTATGCCGATGTTTTGGAAGGGCGATCCATGATTGTGGTAAAAGCCAAACGCATCGATATTGAATGTGTGGCAAGAGGTTACATCACGGGGTCGGGATGGCGGGAATACCGCACCAATGGTCGGGTATGTGGCATTGTGTTGCCAGAGGGTTTGCAAGAATCGCAGCGTCTGCCCGAACCCATTTTTACGCCAGCAACCAAAGCCGAAACCGGGCATGATGAGAATATTTCATTTGAACAAATGTGTGAAATGATCGATCCGGAAAGCGCCCGGAAACTGTGCGATTTGACCCTTTCTGTTTATCGATTTGCACGAGATTTTGCCGATTCAAAAGGGATTATCATTGCCGATACCAAGTTCGAATTTGGTTTGTTCAATGGCGAAATTATTTTAATTGATGAGATTTTGTCGCCAGATTCTTCTCGTTTTTGGGACAAATCCATTTATGCACCAGGTCGACCACAAGACAGTTTTGACAAACAGTTTGTGCGGGATTACCTGGATACTCTCAATTGGGATCACACGCCCCCTGCACCTGCATTGCCTGAAGAAATTGTTCAAAAAACACTGAAAAAATACCGGGAAGCCCGAGATCGCCTGATTGGATAACCCTCAGGATATTGGCGGGTCACGCCACCTTTTTTGCTGGAGAGACCGATTTTATGGCTTTTTCTTTGTCGGCTATGTTGTCAAATGATATTGGCATTGATCTGGGCACTGCCAATACCCTGGTTTATGTCAAAGGTCAGGGCATTGTGATCAATGAACCATCTCTAGTTGCTCTTGAGAGACACTCGCGCAAACCGCTTGCAATTGGAACCGCGGCCAAAGAAATGTTGGGGCGTGAAAATCCAAGTATTGAAGTGGTGCGGCCTTTAAGGGATGGGGTTATTGCTGATTTTGATGTAACCGAAGAAATGCTTCGCCATTTTATTAAAAAGGTGCAAAAAAACAAACTGCTCGTGCGTCCACGCATTGTCATTTGTGTTCCGTCGGGCGTTACTCCCGTTGAAATGCGGGCCGTGCGCGAATCGGCGGAACGCGCGGGTGCCCGAGAAGTTTATTTGATTAAAGAGCCGATGGCAG
>CAXNEV010000061.1:0-11760 GCA_964200925.1 Candidatus Latescibacterota bacterium
AAGAGAACTCATCTCCGCCTTATCACGAGATGGGTTTTTTTTAAGAAGGCAAAGTGGCAGTCATCAACGCTATCAACATCCAGACGGCAGACGTGTAACGGTATCGTTTCATACTTCAGGAGATACATTTCCTCCCAAAACGCTCAAATCAATTTTGGAATCACAAGCGTGTTGGAAAGAGGAAGACCTCATTCGTCTAAACCTTCTCAAATAATACCTCCATCATTTACCTGAGGACTGTGATGTCTCATCCCATTTTATGTGCCCATCGCGGATTAAGCCACGCCTGCCCGGAAAACACCCTGCCCGCATTTGGGGCTGCCATTGCACTGGGCGTTGAAGAAATTGAATTTGACCTTTATCTCAGCAAAGATGGTGTGCCTGTGGTTTGTCACGATCCCAAAGTCAATCGAACCACCAATGGCGAAGGTGTCGTGACCGAGATGCCTTATGATGCCATACAAAAACTGGATGCCGGTATCCGGTCTGGCGAATTGTGGAAAGGCATTTCCGTTCCTCGATTTGAAGAGGTGCTTGATCTGGCCGCTGGTCGCGTGGGACTTAACATTCACATTAAAAATCCCGGCCCCAATGGCGAACTGGTTCGTTTGGTGGTTGAAACCCTCAAACAAAGATATCTTGTTGATCGGGCCTATATCGCTGGAGATGAACGCATTTTGTCTGTTGTTCAACACATGGATTCTGCCATAGCTCGATGTTGTTTGGCCGCACAAAATTCGCCTGAACAACAGGTTGATATGGCATTAAAATACCAATGCAAACGCCTTCAATTTCGCCGCACAGTGACTGATGAGGCCATTCAACGGGCAAAAGAAAACGGGCTCATCTGCAACCTGTTCTGGTCCGATGAGCCTGACGATGCCCAACAGTTTCATCAGCGCGGTATCGATGTCATTCTCACCAATCGCGCCAACTTGCTGTTGCCCCTTTTAAAAAAATAAACATTTCGCCTATTCGTCTATTCGCCTATTCGCAGAACCGGCAACTTATTTCTGGATGAACCCCAAATAACGCCGCACGTTTATCATTTTGCTTGTCATTCTTTACACCATCCCTCCCCTGTCTTCAAATCCCGCCCCACTTCCCAGGTTTTTCCAAATGCGGTCACCTTGAATTGTGTCCGATCCGAACCCGTTTTAAAATCCTCAGGCAATATGCCCGACACCTCTGGTGTTTCCGTACCTTGAAACGGCACCACCAATGTCAAAAACGCCGTTGGCGCGGCCTTGCTGCTTTGATAACGAAAAGCCTTACGCGGTGTTCGAGACCCATACCGCCAGGCAAACCACCCCTCTTCTTCAGTTATGGTCACAGGCGCGTTGGGATCTGTATAGACCAGCACATTGGCATCGTCAAATGCCGTTTGTGCCTGTTTTTTATCCATATTAAAACGCACCTCACCCGGTGCAAATTGAAAATGCAAATCCAGCGTTCCCGGTGCCTGCCCAATGGCTTCATCTAAAAGCACAAAAAACCGGTGATCGACAAACCACACGGTGCGCCGATGCACCAGATTGTCATACGAGCCGTTTTCTACACATAACACATCGGCATGGGCATCCGATTGCCAGAGCAGATGTCGCCCATCGTCTTTTGAGTTTTTTCCATCCAGCGTCAACGTTTGATGCACCTGCGTTTGGCGGTGCCACGCCCGGGCTTCTGCATCGTGCCCATAGGTATAAAAACCGGTGTCGGGCATTAACCAGCGCCCATAAGCATACAGTTCAAATGTACCGTTATCGGGTTGGTCATGGCTTGAAATGGCAAGCGGAGAACAGTGCAAGCCCATATGAATCTGGTTGGGGCCCCAATCGTTGCGCATCACATACATGCCTGCTTTTGTGAAGGCATGGCTTTTTTCTTTGGGCAACCCCTGCAAATCCAGCGTGGCCCGAGCCGCATACTTTGGATCGCCAAGCAATTCGGTGCCCCGCATCAACTGGTTATACAAAGGCCAGCGAGACCTGTCTTCTGTTTCTTTGAGTGCCCGCGATCCGTCGCCAAACATGGGCGCACCCAGATCGGGTGTTGCCACCCAAAAAATATAGTCGTACATCAACAATAGATCAGCAAAGCCGACAATGCGCCCATTCGGTCGCCGCGATCTGCTGCTGTTTTTACCTGCTCAAGCCCCGGTCGGCTCAAATCTATGACGTCCAGCACAGCCTCTGGTTTTAAAGACATGAGTTTCATATTGCGATCCACTTCTTCTGCAGCCCTTGCCTCTTCAATTGAGAACGCACCAAATAGCACCAGCCCACACACCAGAAACGCTTTTTTTATGTCCATGACCATGGCCTCTTTTTTAAAGTTTTTCCGACACCTATCGCATCCGCGATGGCACCATCCACATATCGGGATTGTTGCCCAACCGCTCTTTCACCGGTTCGGTCGCTTCAGACAATTGTTGGATGACATCGTCCGACAGGGTTAAATCCACCGCGGGCAAATTCCACTGCAATTCATCGGGACTGCGTGCGCCCACCAGCAGCGATGTGACCCCGGCCTGCTGCCGAACCCAGGCCAGCGCCACGGTTGCCATTGGTTTTCCTACCTCGTCGGCTATCTTGCGAATTTTTGCAATGGCGTCAAACACTTCTGTTTCACAGCCTGGTTCTTCATGCCCGGACATGGGGCGGTCTTTGGAATACAACCGCGTGCGGGCCAACCCTACGGGTACTTCGTCTGCCGATTGATACCGCCCGGTTAACAAGCCCTGCATCAATGGGCTGTAACAAATCAACCCAATGTTATTTTGCACACACAGAGGCTGAATATCGCGCTCAATCACCCGCCACAACAAACTATAGGGCAACTGATTTGTCACAATGGTTCCCACCGTTAACAAATCGCTCAAGTCTTTTGGCCCAAAATTGCACACCCCAATGGCCCGCACCTTGCCCTGGTCGCGCAGCGCCTCTAAAGCCTTCATCGTTTCGTCGATTGGGATCTTCCAATTTGGCCAGTGAATTTGGTACAGATCCATATAATCGGTGCGCAAATTGATCAAACTCTGTTCGCAGGCAGCCATAATACCTTCTGCCGATAAATGCCCGCCACTCACCTTGCTGGCAATAACCGCTTCAGAGCGTCGTCCCTCTAACCCACGCCCCAAAACGCGTTCGGAATGTCCATTTTCATACCCTTCTGCCGTATCAAAAAAATTGATGCCCACATCGAGTGCGGCATGCACGGTTGCCACCGACACATCGTCATCTTGATGCCCCCACACTTTGCCGCCTGCAAACGGCCAGCATCCCAGCGCAATCACCGACACGTCGATGTTTGTGTTTCCCAGTTTGTTGAATTTCATGGCCTATCCTCCTGCTTGCCTACAATTTTATCATATCATTAACAGACGACACATCAAAAAACCGTTCAAAATAAACTTGCTTGCGGCAACCGAGGGGAAAGTGACTCTACAACCCTTTTAAAATTTCCGCCGCTTTATCTTCAAACATCTTCTGCCATTCCGGTGCCACAAAACAATCGCTGTCTTCCTGTGCCCCACCCCGATTTTGAAGTTGTTCTGCCGTTGGGGTATAATAAAGATACCCGTTTGTCACGCCCGAAACAAACGTCAACCGATGCGGAGATTGTTTTTTGATAGTGAGCCCAATTTGCACCGACAATTCACCCGGAAAAGTCACCAGCACAAAATCTCCAATGCGCAAACCCATGACTTCCACGTCGATTGTTTTTTGATCAGACGCGCCATGTCGGGCATGGTGTTTTTTCAACAGATTCAAATTTGTCTGCACGCGTGTCAATTCTTCCATCACATCAATATTGTCAAGATACTGTTTCATGTTCTTTCGGTTTTCATCATCCAGATTTTTCAAACCATCCCGCCCCATCATCTTTTCGTGCAAATACCGATGCGAATCATACGACGGAAAATCAGTGGAAAGCGCGTATTTGACAAACAAAGGCATAAACGTTTTCAGGTTGAGACTTGTCCCCTTCAAAGACTGAAGCAACTGCATCTGCCGGGTCTGCAACATTTCAATATACGGTTCAAGATCAGCTCTGGGCACGGGCAGAATTTCACGAATGATTTTCAAATCGCCACCATTTGGGCTTTTTATCTGGCGCAATGCCTTTAACGTACTCAATCCCAGCATGTTGCCCAGCACTTCGGCATCTCTGGAATTGTTGACATCTTTATACAAAACCGGATTGATGTCGCCCCCACAGCCCTGCAAAAACAGCGCAACTGTGCCCTCGCTCAAATTGTCTTCAATTACGCGACAGGCAAAACCCGCCAGATCCGCGGTGTTGCCTTTGCCTGGAACACCCATAATGGGATGACATGCAAAATGGAAAACAACCGCCAGCGTTTGTCCATCTTCTTTGTCCAACCGAAGAATGCCAATCTCCGGATCAATCGGGCCAACCGCATCAACCAGGTTATCGGGTGGCAGTGCATAGGCATGGCGGACGTCTGCCTCTTTTCCATTTTTCAGTTTGAGCCTGCGGTTTTCCATGATTCGGTCTTCATGGCCCAGGCCCGCGCTCACTGTGACAGCTACCGTATTTTGCCACGCTGTTTTGACTGCCTGAACGGTTCGCTGCTCCACATCCGCGCACACCACACCGTGGCAATGGCTGGCATTGATGATGACGTTTTCCGCTTTGATATTCAAATCTTTGTTCAGAATTGACCGCACATTGGCAAGATAGTCGTTTTTAATTGACCCGATCTCGGCAATCGCAACGGCATCCACCGCAATCAATACCGCTGTTGTTACCTCATCCGTTAAAACCAGCGCCTTGACATACAGGGGATCATTCACTGGCCCTGCTTCGGTATTGGTAATTTCTACCTTTGCAACACCAGCTCGGAGTTGCTGGTTCATAAAAATCTCCTTAAACACATGCGCATAATCTTTGCATCCCTTACCAGACCACCCAAAATTGTGCCATTCCTTCTGCCTGCGCAAGTGTTTTCATATCTGTCACCAACCCTTTTCAAAATACCTGCGAGAACGTGGCATACACGCCCTTCTTTCCTCCGGAATAGCCATAATCGGCACGCACAATGGTGCTGTACCATTGGAAGCGCATGCCAGCACCACCGCCAGCTTTCCATTTGTTCAACGACGGGCCATCCGACCGGCTGAAGATTTGGCCAGCATCGCCAAAAAGTAACAAGCCCATGTGCATGTCCCGATTCTGAAAGAGCGACAGGCCGCGCCACCGCAGTTCGACATTGAGCAAAAAACGGCCATCTCCGCGCCAGCTTGCCGCAGGCGAACCGCGCAAGGTGTTGCTGCCGCCCAGTTCAAATGCCTCATAAAACGGCACGTTTCCGTATGTGAGGCCCGCATGGAGCCGATGGGCAAAAACCCAGTTTTTTCCAACCGGGAGAAAATGCCGGTGATCACAACTGAGTTTTCCGCCGCGAAAGTCATGGCCCAGGCCATATTCGATGAGCAATTCTTCCAAAAAACCTGCTGTGCTGTTGTTATAATCGTCCCGCGTGTCATAACGCAGGGCCACACCGGCCTGGACATTTGTTCCGCCGTTAATGCCCCGTGGGTTGGCATCAAAAAGGAGGTTGCTGCTTTTCTGGTTGGGTGAAACACGGGTGTGTCCTATTTGCAATTCTGAGCGCAGTCGCCAGAAACCGTGCAAGGTTTCGATCCACATGACCCGCACTTTGGGATAATTCTGTTCAAATGTTTTCTGCTCCCGCGTGTATGTATCCAGCACAGCGCCTGACAAACCGCCGTAGTAATTGGCATACGATTCTTTTTCATAGAGGGCTTCAACTTCTATCCGGCGACCAGGTTGAATGTTGGGCAGATCCACATAGAACCGATGCGCCCATTTTCCTTTTGTTGAGAAAAACGCCTGAACGCTGTAACATGCACGGTACGGAACGCTCGTTCCATCATAATCGTAAAGATTAACCCGCAGGCCATATCCGGCACCGTCATCCGAGCTGAAGTTAACAAGGGGAATGGGCGTCAGTTTTCGGCCTTCATGGCGAGGTGTTTGTGCGTCGGCACCGGCGACGAGAAATCCCGTTGCTGCAATAAACAGCCCTATCATGTGGTGCAACAACATTGCCATCTCCTGGTGTAAAGGGACATTTGCAATCAAATCTTCTTGCATTTACTACCTATTGGACGCACAAATTGTTTTAGATTTGAATCTTCGTATAAATACAAAAAAATCACCCGAATACCGTGGTGATTTTTGAACTTTGAGACACCCTATCAATGACAACGCTGTCTCATTTTCATCAAGTTTAAGCCTGTATCATCAACCGTCCTTTACATGACTATTTTTTTGCCATCACCACCGATTGTTCCCCCTGTCCCAAAGGATGTAGGGAACAGCAATTAAATCCCGCGTCGCAACACATGGCTTCCAATTCTTTAAATGGGTACACATCACCTCCCGGCGTGGTCGCCAGCACCACCAGCACAAAGGCCGCATCCTCCGGTGGGGTCACGCGGTCGGCATGGGGCACAAACTCTAAAATCAACGCACAACCACCCGGTGCCAAACACCCATACACCTTGCGCAACACCTGCACACAGGTTTCCCGATCAAAATGGTGCAACAAATTGGCCAGAATCACCACATCGTAATTCGCCCCAAAATCCACTGTCAATGCACTGCCTTCCACCACAGAAAACCGATCCCACACCCCCAGTTTTCTGGCATTTTCTTTTGCTACAGATAGCACATTTGGCCAATCCAGTACCGTCACATGGGTATGAACATTGCGCTGTGCAAAAGCGATCCCAAACAACCCGTGGCCTGCCGCAATATCCAGCACTTTTAACGGACGGTCAGCTCGAACATCTATTTGTTCGGCCATCAACCGGGCCGGCAGTTGAATCACGGGTGTCATCGCCTGAGCATATCGTAGCCAGGCTTCATGGTCGGATGCCAAAAAGCCATCATTCTTTAATGCTGTACCACCCTTGCGAACCGCTGTTGTTAAATGGGCAAACGCCTCCGCCATCATGGGCGACAACAAATAATCGGTCACACCGCCCAGATAATCGGGAGACTGTGCATGCAAAAACATCGCCGATTCTGCTGTCAACCCATAGCTATCCTCCGCTTTCACCAAAAACTCAAATACCACCAGGGCATCGCACAACATCCGCATGCCACGCGTTGATGTGTCACATTGCACTGCAATGGCAGATGCCGTCACACAGCCATTGCCAATGGCTGTAAATACGCCCAATTCCAGCGCTGCTTTTAATGCCGCTGTTTGTTGATACATTTTCACCGTTTTAAAAAACAAATCGGGCGACGGATGATGCATCATGATCCGGCCTTTTTTAATAAATCGCTTTTGGCAATCAGAATGCCATCTTCATCGGCATATATATAGTCACCCGGTAAAAACGTGACCCCGGCAAAAGACAGCGGTACATTCTGACGACCCACCCCTTCTTTTTTGCTGCGGCGCGGCACCGAAAACAACGCTTTTACACCGATGGCAATTTTGCCAACATCGGTTATATCGCGCACCCCACCATTGATGATGATGCCCGACCAGCCATTGTCAGACGCAATTTGTGCCACCTGATCGCCCAACAGGGCACACCATGTAGAACCCTCACCGTCCACCACCAGCACCCGCCCCTCTCCGGGGGTTTCCAGCAGTTGCCGCACGAGCACATTGTCATCTTTTACCTTCACTGTTGCTGCCCGACCACAAAAGGCCAAGGTGCCTCCATAGTTGGAAAATAAAGGCTCGGCCATCTGTAGCGAAGGATCTGTTTCAAATGCGTCACACAAATCGGTTGTTTTGAACATCAAAAACCTCCTGAAAAATAGTAATGGGCAAATGGAATGTCATGATTGCGCGACAAAATGCGAATGTCAAAGAAAAAAGCTCTGGAGGTCAATCCTCCAGAACTTTTGCTCTCCATGTACCATAACGGCCCTTATTCAGTTATCAGTTTTAATCCCAATTCAAAATCGCCTTCCTGGTGTGGCGCCACCCAAGCCAAACGCGCCGAAATGCGCACCTCAAAAACCACATCTTTGCCATTGCTCTGGGCTTCCGAAACCAAAATTGACAGTGCATCTCCTCGCACCCGCAACCCTTCAGCACTCACATCGACCAGTTCCATCTGGATCAGTTCACCGCTTGATAACTTGACCTGAAGCGGCAAATGCAGCGGTAAACGCTCTTTTTTTCTGCGTTCTTCATCCATAAAATTTTATCCTCAAATGGGGTCAAAAACCAACAGAATATACCGTTATTGCCAAAGGGCGGTCAAGCACAAATCCCGTTTGTGCCTGATTTTTGATATTTGCATAACCAGCATCCAAAAGCTTGACCAGATGGCCATCCTCACCTATCTTGTCTCCCGGTCTGAATTTTTTATAGGTATTGCTTACGCATCTCAGCCAACACACTTCTCATCGAGCTTTTGTTGACACGCACAAATACCACTTTGAAATCTCAGGATAGAACCTTGCTTTTTGTCCAGTCCTGGCAACCCGAAAATCCACCCCGGGCAGTTGTTCTCATTCAACATGGATTTTGTGAACACGGGGGACGATACACCCATGTTGCCAATCGTTTTGTGTCCAATGGCAACGCAGTTTATGTCATGGATCTTCGCGGTCATGGCCGCTCACATGGCAAACGCGCTTATGTGGATCGTTTTGAACAACACGTTGATGATTTTCAATTGTTTGCTCAGTACGTTCAACTCAAGCATCCCAACCTGCCCTTATTTGTCATTGCGCACAGTATGGGAGGTGCTGTTGCCCTGCTGTGGACACTCACCTGCAAACCCAATATTGCGGGTTTGATTTTGAGCGGAGCGGCTCTGGTCATTGCCATCAAAGTGCCAGGCTGGCTCATGGCCATCTCCGGCCTGGTCAGTCGGTTTTTGCCCCATGTGCCCACGCTGCGGCTTGCAGATCCCGGCATTTTGTCACAAGACAAAAAAGTGTTGGACGATAGAGCAACAGACCCACTGGTCTATCGAAATCGCGTGCCTGCCCGCGGTGGGGCCGAAGTGATGCGCGGTGCGTCTCTTGTGCATCGCCAGCTTGAAAATATTGTTTGCCCACTTCTGATTTTGCACGGCCGATCCGATGCGCTGATTGACCCCATAGGCAGTCAGCATTTGTATGACTGTGCCCAATCCACTGATAAAACGGTGATCTTTTACGACAACCAGCGACATGAAATACTCAACGAACCCGATCAAGACCGCGTGATGAACGACATTTGCACCTGGATCGATCAGCGTTGCCCACAAAAAGAGGCGACCGCTTGATCCATTGTAGATTTAACCGTCCAATAGCCAACAATCCGTAAAGAAAAGCAAGGTTTGTCCACCATGAGGATTGGGCAGAGCCTTCTCTCTTTTTTCTTTTTTTCTTTTTCCCAGGTTTCATTTTATGACCTACAACTACGACGTTCTTGTCATCGGTTCTGGCCCGGGTGGTGAAGGTGCCGCCATGAAATCGGTCAAAGAAAAAAAACGGGTAGCCATTGTTGAAAATTTCAAAGATGTGGGTGGCAACTGCACGCATAAAGGCACTATTCCCAGCAAAGCCCTTCGACAATATATTCAACAGCACATCGACATAAAAGGGGTTCACATTGCCAGCTTCCCGGAGTTGCTCGACCGCGCCAATGGCATTGTCAGGCAACAGGTGGATTTGCGAACCAGTTATTATGAACGCAACCAGATTGACATCCTCAAAGGGCGTGCCTCTTTTATCGATGACCATACCGTGAAAGTTGATTTGCTCAATGGCGGAATCGAGCGGTTTACGGCCGGGGGTTTTATCATTGCCACCGGGTCGCGCCCTTATCATCCACCGGATGTCGATTTTTCACATCCGCGCATCCTCGACAGCGATACCATCTTAAACCTTGCTGAAAACCCGCGCATTGTCACCATTTATGGGGCCGGTGTGATCGGTTGTGAATATGCCTCCATTTTTCGCGGCCTGGGCATCAAAGTCAACCTGATCAACAACCGCAACCAGTTGTTGTCTTTTTTGGATGATGGAATCGTTGATGCGTTGAGTTACCACCTCAGCCAGAATGGCGTGCTCATTCGTCACAACGAAGAATACGAACATGTAGAAGCCACGGAAAAAGCCGTGCGCGTTTATCTCAAATCCAACAAACAAATCGTCAGTGATATTTTGCTGTGGGCACAAGGACGCACTGGCAACTCAGACAATCTGGGTTTGGAAAACATAGACGTCAAACCCAATGAACGCGGATCCATTGTTGTAAACGAATACTATCAAACAACCCAACCACACATTTATGCCGTGGGCGATGTGGTTGGGTTTCCCAGTTTGGCCAGCGCCGCTTATGATCAGGGCCGATTTGCCGCCACACATCTCATCTTTGGCGAATGCGACACGCATTTGGTAGCCAATATTCCCATTGGTATCTACACCATTCCCGAAATCAGCTCTGTGGGTCTCACAGAAAAAGAACTCACGGCCCAAAAAGTGCCCTACGAAGTGGGCCACGCTTTTTTTCGTCACCTGGCCCGTGCACAAATCACGGGCCGCACCACTGGCATGCTCAAAATTCTTTTTCACCGCGAAACCCTCGAAATTCTCGGTATCCATTGTTTTGGATCACAGGCATCCGAAATCATTCACATCGGGCAGGCCATTATGGCGCAAAAGGGCGAGGCCAATACCCTGATGTATTTTATCAATACTACTTTCAACTATCCCACTATGGCCGAAGCCTATCGCGTGGCTGCCCTCAACGGTTTAAATCGCGTGCAATAAAGGAGAACCACAGGGAGATTTGCACAATTTGACCCAATATCCTATATTGTAACACGGCCACATAAGATCGTTATGTGACCGTGTTATTAAACAAAAAATCATCTGGGATAACACACGCGATTTCAACTCGCGAATCACCTCTGTTTTTAAGGAGATTTTTTTATGGCAAACCAATTGCCGCTCGACCAGATTAAGGTCGATCAGAACAGCCTCTACAAAGAAGAAACCTTTACCGATTTGCGGGTCGCTTCGCTTCGCTGCCTCACGCCCATTAAAACCGATGGCAGTATAGACGACAGTCGTGCCACTCTCTTTATTGCTTCCACACAGATTATGTCGCAAATGGGGCCTTTGCCCATTTCTGCCGAAATTGAGGCCAAATCGCTCAAAGAAGCCATCGACAAATTTCCACAGGCCATTAAAGAAGCCATTGAAGAAATGGTTGAAGAAGCCAAAGAATATCGCCGCCAGGAATCTTCGCGCATTGTTGTTCCCGGTGCAATGCCCACTGGCATGCCCGGTCCCGCAGGCCGTCCGGGTGGCCCGCGCGGTGGAGGCATCATTTCAGGATAGGGTTATTTCAATCACACACAGAAGGCTGCAAGGAGAAATCTTGCAGCCTTTTTTATGCCCAGTCCAAACGGTCAAATGAATTTTTCACATCTCACGATATCCAATGGCGCTGAACAGTGTGACTAAATTTTTTCTTTGTGACTTGGAAATCTTGAAATGATTGAGTATCTTTTTTGCCAGTTCCATTGTGCCGTCTCACTTATTGAGGGGTATCTTTGACTTGGTGGTTTTAGACCTTTCAATCTGGGTGAGCGGCTCTTTTTTGTCAAGAAAATGAGAGTCTTTAGCATCAAAAGAGGCATTTTCTGCCTGTCCTCTGTTTGTGTAGGGTTTTGATGGTTGTCGTTCGGTTATCCTTTTGAGATTCGCGAAGCATGTCTAAAGCGATGCGGTTGTGGA
>CAXNEV010000062.1:0-11745 GCA_964200925.1 Candidatus Latescibacterota bacterium
TGAATCCGACTTCTGATGTGCTGGAAAAAAGAGTGGCTGAGTTGGAAGGGGGGATTGCGGGGCTGGCGGTCAGTTCGGGCAGTGCCGCCATCAATTATTCGATTTTGACGATTGCCGAGTTGGGCAGCAATGTGGTGACTGTTCCGATGCTTTATGGGGGAACTTATACCTTGTTTGCGCACATGTTGCCCAAGCAGGGCATTAATGTGCGTTTTGCCAAAGACGACAGTCCTGCAAGTTTGGAAGCCCTTATTGATGATAAAACCGCTGCCATTTATTGTGAAACCATTGGCAATCCAGCGGGCAATATTGTCGATTTGGAAGCCCTTTGCGCAATGGCGCAAAAACACGGCATTCCCGTTATTGTGGACAATACCGTGGCCCCTATTCTGGTCCGCCCGATTGATTATGGCGCGTCTATTGTTGTGCATTCACTTACCAAATACATGGGTGGGCACGGCAACTCGCTGGGCGGTGTGATTGTTGATTCTGGAAAGTTTCCCTGGGCAGAACATGCCGATCGCTTTCCCATGTTGAACAACCCCGAACCCTCTTATCACGGGGTGGTATATACCGAGGCATTGGGACCGGCGGCATTTATTGGTCGGGCCCGAACCGTTCCACTGCGAAATACAGGTTCTGCGATCAGTCCATTCAATTCCTTTTTGATTTTGCAGGGCATTGAAACGCTGCCCCTGCGCATGGAGCGGCATTGTGACAACGCGCTGGCTGTTGCAAATTATCTCAAAGGGCATGCCCGTGTGTCCTGGGTGAAATTTGCAGGTCTGCCGGATTCGCCCTATTATAAACTGGCGCAAAAGTATACCAAAGGCAAACCCTCGGCGCTTCTCTCTTTCGGGATTCATGGGGGGTTTGACGCCGCTGTGAAATTTTACGATTCCCTCAAGTTGTTCAAACGCCTTGTGAACATTGGCGATGCCAAATCACTGGCCGCACACCCGGCATCGACAACCCATCGACAATTGGCGGATAACGAACTTGTGGCTGCGGGGGTGAGCAAAGATATGATTCGGCTTTGTGTGGGCATTGAACACATTGATGATATTCTTGCCGATCTTGAACAGGCCTTGAAGGTGGCAACGCCGTAAGCGCCCAATCTGATGTCGAAACGCAAAAGGCCCCCCCATTTTCAAGGAGGGGCCTTTTTTTGTGAGCGGATGGTTATGCTTTTCGCACATTGTGTTTGGGGTCGCCGCAACCCCCTTCACCAGTGGCACGCACATGGGCATGGCCGTTTTGGATGGTGCCTTTATACGCATAAGGGTCTTCACCGGCGATCATAATAATTTCTCGATAGTCGGCGGTGGCCATGCGTTCCCCTTCGGCAGGCATGTGCCAGGGCAGAAAAGATTCGGCACTCATGTAGTGATTGACAAGCACCCGGCGAAAACCAGACGTGGCCCGGTTGGGCAACGAGCGGTGCAGCAAATAACCATTGAAAAAAACAATGGCACCGGCTTTGACTTCAACGGGAATGGCATCGTCGTCGGTGTAGGGAAATCGGAAGGTTTCCTGGGCGCAGTCAAAGCGCCGATCCTGATGAATTTGTTGGGGCCACAAAATGCCGGGTTTGTGCGAACCGGGAATCACCCACAGGCAGCCGTTTTCAATTGTGGCATCATCAAGGGCGATCCACCCGCCCGTGAGAGATCGGTCGCGTGTGGGGATGTAAATTTCATCCTGATGCCAAGCCTGTCCGGGTTTGCCTGCGGCTTTGATGAAGAGCATCGATTGCATGCATTTAACATTGGGGCCAATGATGCGGGTGAGCGTGTCAACAATGGCCGGATGGGCAAGGGCATCGTACATCAGCGGCGAAATTTTGTGTACCATGTGCATACACAGGATGCGCTGATTGATCATGTCATCGGTATCTGTTTCGGCGTGTTCGGGCAAATTGCCCACTTTGCCGCGCTGGCTCCGGCCAATGGCGGTGGTTTCGGCGCGCAAGGTGTTTATTTCGTCGGATGTCAGGGCATCGGGAACAATTAAAAACCCATTTTCGCGATAAAAGGCGACATCGTCGGTGATATCAACAGCCATTTCGGCAGGTGAAACGGCCATGGGATTCTCCTCGTTGAATTTGCATTTGGAATTGGGATGTTTAAACGCTATAATTAAGGTATTTTGGGTCGGTCTGGTCAAGTTTTTTCTCTCTGGAGTGTGCGTCTATGTGCGGCATTGTGGGATATGTGGGCAAAAAGGCGGCGGTGGATGTGTTGTTGCGCGGGTTGCATCGGCTGGAATACCGCGGGTATGATTCGGCCGGGGTGGCCATTTTGGATGGGGAGCAAATGAGGGTGTTTCGGGCATTGGGGCGCGTGGCCGATCTGGAAAACAAAGTGCAGGCCGTATCTTTGTCTGGCACGGTGGGCATTGCCCATACCCGATGGGCCACACATGGCAAACCCAGCGAGACCAATGCCCATCCGCATCAAGATAAAAGCGGGCGCATTGCGCTGGTTCACAATGGCATTATTGAAAATCACGCCTCCATTCGCACGTTTTTGCAAAAACAGGGCATTGTGTTTCACAGTGAAACCGATACCGAAGCGCTGGTGCAGTTGATTGGTTTTTTTTACAGTGAAACGGGTGATTTGCTGGGTTCAGTGCGCCATGCGCTGCGCGATGTACAGGGCACATTTGGCATTGCGCTGGTGTGTGCCGATGCGCCCCATACGCTCATTGCGGCCCGGCGGGGCAGCCCGTTGCTGGTGGGCATTGGCGATGGGGAATTGCTGGTGGCCTCCGATGGCAGCGCCATTGTGGAACACACGCGGCAGGTCATTTATCTGGATGACAATGAAATGGTCATGCTGGGGCCCGATGGGGTGCAGGCCAGCACGATTCAGGCCGAGCCTGTAAAAAAAGATGTGGATACCTTAGAAATTTCTCTGGAAGAAATCGAGCTGTCGGGATATGAACACCACATGCTCAAGGAAATTCACGAGCAACCCGAAAGTTTGCAAAATGCCATGCGCGGCCGCATCGATTTGCAAACCGGGCAGGTCACACTGGGCGGATTGGCGCACATCAATCGGGAATTGGCGCGGTTTCAAAAAGTGGTTTTAACCGGTTGTGGCACAGCCTGGCATGCCGGGTTGATTGGTGAATATCTGTTTGAAGATCTGGCGCGTGTGCCCACAGAGGTCGAATACGCCAGCGAGTTGCGCTATCGCAACCCCATTGTCGAAGAAGGCACACTGGCCATTGTGATCAGCCAGTCGGGTGAAACAGCCGATACACTGGCGGCCCTTCGCGAGGTGAAAATGAAAGGGGCCACGGCTTTTGGCGTGGTCAATGTGGTTGGCTCAACCATTGCGCGAGAGACCGATGCCGGGGTTTATTTGCATGTTGGGCCAGAAATTGGCGTGGCCAGCACCAAGGCTTTTACAGCGCAGTTGGCTGTGCTGGCGCTCATTGCCATTGACATGGGCCGGCGGCGGCATTTGTCGCCTGAGCGCACGTTTGAGGTGTTAAACGCGCTGGTGCGCATTCCCGATCAGGTGGCCGAAGTTCTGGCTTTAGACGACCGGATATCCGAGGTGACACAGCGGTTTGTCGATCGCGACAACTGGTTGTATCTGGGGCGCGGCGTGAATTATCCGGTGGCCCTTGAGGGGGCATTAAAACTGAAAGAAATCAGCTATATCCACGCCGAAGGCATGCCGGCCGCCGAGATGAAACACGGGCCCATTGCACTCATTGATGAGGGCATGCCCGTGGTGGTTGTGGCCCCGCAAGATCATACGTATGACAAGGTGCTGGCCAATATTGAAGAGGTTAAAAGCCGTGGCGGGCGCGTGATTGCAGTGGCCAATGAAGGCGATACGGAACTGGCCCGATTGGCCGATGAAGTGCTCATTGTGCCCAAAACCCTGCCGATATTGTCGCCATTGATTACCACAATTCCTTTGCAATTGATGGCTTATCATGCGGCTGTGGCGCGTGGGCGCGATGTGGACAAACCGAGAAATCTGGCCAAGAGTGTGACCGTTGAATAATTTGCGCACCGTTGTTTACGAAGATGCAGGGTGGCAGCGGTTGTTGCCGCTGGTGTATTTGCGTGCGGTGTTTCAACTGCGCTGCGGCATGGGCGATTTGCTGGGGCGAATCAGGGGGTTGTGCGATCAGACCCTACTTGACATCTGGTGTCGCCGCGAGTTGTGTGAGATGGTGGCCGAACAAACCGGGGTGCAGGCCAATCGGCCTGTTGAGGGTGCGGCCCTGTTTGTAAATGGCCGAGGGTTGTGGCACGCATTGCCCGATCTGAATCCAGCAGAACCGTCGTGGGTTGGGGTTGTGGGAAATGCCATTGCCTGTGTGTGGGCCAATGCAGAGTTAGCCCGTGTGGTTTCTCCAGGGGTGTTGCTGGATGAAGCGCGCACACAAGCGGCGCTGGCTGGCCTGCCGCGCAAAGATGTCAGTGGCTGTGTTGACTTGATGCATTGGCCCTGGCAGCTCGTGTTGGCCAATGAACAGGCGTTGCTCGACGATTGGGCGGCACAAACCGAGCTGCGCGGGGTGTTTGGCCAGGTGGATACGGGCAGTTATTTGTTGAATGAGGCAGAAGTTTTTGTCGGTGCAGGGTCGCGCATCAAACCCTGTGTGGTGATTGATGCCGAAGACGGGCCGGTATATATTGGCGAAAACGTGCGTGTGATGCCGCACTGTTATATTCAGGGGCCAGCCTATATTGGCGATGGCAGTTTGATTCAGCCGGGGGCGGTGGTTCACGAAGGCACAACGATTGGCCCGGTGTGCAAAGTGGGTGGGGAGATTGAAGCGAGCATTATTCACGGGTATTCCAACAAACAGCACGATGGATTTTTGGGCCACAGTTATGTGGGGCAGTGGGTCAATATTGCGGCCGATTGCATCAATAGCGATTTGAAAAACACGTACGGAACCGTGCGCGTGCCCATTAATGGGTATGAAGTGGATACGGGCGAGCAGTTTGTGGGCATGCTGGTGGGCGATCACAGCAAGGCGGGCATTAATGTGAGCTTTCCAACCGGGGCGGTGGTTGGTTTTTGCAGCAGTGTGTTTGCCCCGGTGAGCCCCAAGTTTGTGCCCAGTTTTACGTGGATCGATGGGGCACAGATTGCCCGATATGACGAACAACGCGGCCTGGCCATTGCCAAAAAAGTGATGACCAGGCGCAAAAAAACCATGGGCATGGCCGAAGAACGGGCTTTTTTGGCCATTACCCGTCAGGCCCTGGCGCTTGAGCGACAGCCTTTGGATGACGAGTTGTTGCATCCAACAGAAGGGAACTTCTAAAAATCTGCTGACGGTGGAGATTTTCACAAGGAGGCACACCATGAAATACGGCATTCGCGATGGAATGTTGCATGCACCAATGGAAACGATGTTTGGCCTGGCCAAACAGATCGGGTTTGACGGGGTTGAGTTTTGCATCGGTCGTGAATATCGAGACAATATTTTGTGGCAAGATGGTGGGGGTGAAAAACTCAAAGGACTGGCCGATGCGGCCGGGGTTGAGATTTCATCGCTGTCACCAGGTGTTTTTTCTTCGTTTCATCCCGCTTTGCCCGAAGAAGAGAAACGCCGCGAAGGCCGCGAGATTTTGTCCCATGTCATTCAGGTGTGTGAGCAGGTTGGCACATCGCATATTCTGGTGCCGATGTTTCCAAAAGATATGAATGAATGGCCAGATGAAACGTGGAAGTTGCTGGTGAATGGGTTTAAAGACCTCACGGCTGTGGCCGAGAGGCACCATGTGACATTGAATTTGGAAACGACATTTGACGTGGATCAACTGGTGATGATTCTCGACCTGGTGGGATCCAAGGCATTAAAAGTGTATCACGATACAGGCAATACCATGTCGCGTGGACAGGATCCGGCCGAGGAACTGTTGACATTGGGACACGACCGCGTGGGCATGATTCATGCCAAAGATACCGATCGGCAAATGTTAGGTGAGGGTCGGGTGGATTTTGACGCGGTGGATGCGGCGATGCGCGAGATCGGGTACAACGGTTATCTTGTGCTGGAAACCCCCACGGGAGATGATCCCAATGTGGCCAATGCACAAAATCTGGCGTTTATAAAAAAATTGGGTGTGTGATATGGGCAAAAAACTATCGGTGCCGGTGTTATGTGTGGAAGAGTCGATTGCAGGATTTGAAAGCCGTCGGCAAAAATTGCTGGAGGCAACCGCAGGGCCTCATGTGACGGAAGAGGCTATTCGGGATGTCAATCAGGATATTTATGGCGGGCGGGCCATTGCCAATCTGGTGCTGGGCAAATTTGTGACCGCCTGCAATGTTCGGTTGCGGCGCACGGCGGCGTGGTTTGATTATCCGCATCCCAATGGTCGCCATCACAAAGGAGAGTGCGATTTTGCCGCAATCAAACTGAGCCGGGCGTGGTATTTGTTTGATGGCACAGATCGGCTGGAACCGGAAACGGTGACGGCGATTAGGCAATTTTTTTTGACGACGGAATTTGAAAGCCGCCACCATTCCGAAAACCACGAATTGCTGTTTCGCACAAGCCGGTATTTGATGGCAAAGGTTTTTGAAGATGATGTTTTTGCGGCTTATGGAAAAACGGGCACTGAGCTTGCGGTTGAAGATGCCGACTGGCTGTTGCATTTTATAAGGTATCGCGCCCGGCGCGGTTGGGGTGAATTTGATTCGTCGTGTTATTTTATTCCCGATTGGGAATGTCTGGTGTCGCTGTTTGATGATTGTGGCGATGGTTCTGGCGAAGCAGATCGCGAGATTCACCATTTGTCGGAACAGATGCTCAATGTGTTGCTGGTCGATATGGCGGTGGATTCTTTAAATGGCATGTATGGCGGGGCACATGGGCGCATTTATCCGCCGCATGCGCTGGATCATATCAACTGTGGCACCTATGCGTTGCAGCATTTGTATTTTGGCACTGTCGATCCAGAAACCATGATTGGGCGCGGGGCATTGATTGATGCTCTGATTTCGAAGTTTCGGCCCGATCCACTGGTGGTGGACATTGCGCTGAATCGGCCTGAAAAATATGTCAATCGCGAGCGCAAACATTTGCACAATTGCTCGGATGTGCGGCCCGTTGTTCCGGTTGAAGGCAGCATTCGGAAATACACGTATTACACACCAAAATACATTTTGGGCAGCCTTGTGGCACAAGACGAGTATCCGGCAGATTGCAGTGGGGCTTGGTATGCACACCACGAGCAACACGAGTGGGATTTGACAATTGGCTCACGAACAAAAGCGCGGATATTTACGCATCATCCCGGTGAGGCAGCACCTGAACACGGGTATTGGACGGGCGATATTCGGTGTTGTTGCGGGCAGTTTTTTCAGCACCAAACCGCAAGCATGGCGCTTTACGATATTCCAGAAAAACAGCCGTTGCAGTTTATTCATGCTTATGTGCCCAAAATGGCATTTGACGAGGTGGTGGATGAAAACGGATTTGTGTTTGTGCGCGAAGGTGATGTGTTTGCCGCATTAAAAATGCTGGGCGGCCATGTGTGGACGACACAGGGCGAGTGGGCCGATGTGGAGGTGATCAGCCGGGGTGCAAAAAACGGCGCTGTGTGTGAGGTGGGCGAAAAGGCAGATTTTGGCTCATTTGAGGCTTTTCGACAAGAGATCGCTGGCAATAAAATGGTGTTTGATGCAGAAACGATGTCGCTGACCTATCAGTCGAAACGCGCGGGCAAGTTGATGATGGATAAACAAGGGGTTCGGCGCTTGAATGATGTGGATGTCGATCTGAACTGGCCGTTGTACGACTGCCCCTATTTGCAATCGGAATGGGACAGCGGTGTGATTACAGTTGTGAAAAATGGTCAAAAACGGGTGTTTGATTTTACATAAAGAAAAGCGCGTTTGCACGTTTGCACGTTCCAACCCACCCCCACCAGAGTAGCAGTCGCATGGTTTACAAGATGTTAACGTTCCAAATCTGAAGATCTATAACAACCTGGTGCCGGCCAGGGTAATTTTGTTGTTATACCTTTAAAGGAGGGGTGTTATGCCTGTTAAAGTGACGGTATTTGGTGCCGGGAGTGTGGTGTTTTCTCTGGGCATCGTGAAGGATATGTGTTTGACAAAGGGATTGCACGGCAGCACGGTGTGTTTTATGGATATCAATGAAGAAAGTGTGAATGTGATTTATGAGTTGGGGCGACGGTATGCCGAGGATTTGAGTGCGGATTTGAAATTTGAAAAAACAACGAGTCGCGAAGCCGCTTTGAAGGATGCCGACTTTGTGGTGAATACGGCCACGGTGACGCACAATGAATATTTTATGCAGCGTCGGCGCAAGATGACAGAGAAGATGGGGTATTTCTACAACCACA
The DNA here is from genome assembly GCA_964200925.1 of Candidatus Latescibacterota bacterium. GTDB lineage: Bacteria > Latescibacterota > UBA2968 > UBA2968 > UBA2968 > CAXNEV01. The sequence continues at coordinate 8,360 of CAXNEV010000062.1, forward strand.
CCGGGATGCCCGAATACCACAATTTGCAGTTGATGCTCGATGTTGCCAAAGACATGGAAAAACTGTGTCCCGATGCGTGGATGTTGCTGGCGGGCAATCCGGTGTTTGATGGCACTACGTTGATGACGCGCGAAACGAATGTCAAGGTGTGCGGGTTGTGCCACGGGCATTATGGGTATCAAGGTGTGGCACGCACGTTGGGATTGGATGCCGATAAAGTGACCTGGCAAGCACCGGGGTTGAACCACAATATCTGGCTGACCGATTTTATTTATGACAACGAAGACATGTATCCTCGCCTGGATCAATGGATTGCCGAAGAAAGCGAAGCTTACTGGGCCAAACTGGAACAAGAAGGCAAGTCGATTTCGGCGCAGATGTCGCGGTCGGCGATTCATCAGTATAAGATGTTTGGCTTAATGCCGATTGGCGACACGCCGCGAAAAGGCGGGTGGTGGTATCACACCGATCTGGAAACGCGCAAAAAGTGGTATGATCCCAGCGGCGGCGGTGATACACCTGCCGGGCGCGATAAAATTTTGGAAGGCAAAGCGAAAAAATGGGAGCAGATGAAGGCGTCGGCTTATGATGAGAAGGTGCGCCCGGTGGATTTGTTTGGTGATAAAATGACCCACGAACAGCACATTCCGATTATGGACGGGCTGGTGAACAATACCGAAGGGCAGTTTCAAGTGAATATTCCCAACAACGGTGCATTGCCGGGCATTCCCGACGATGTGGCCGTGGAAGTGCCCGCGATTGTGAACAAAAAAGGCATTCAGCCGCTGCGCATGCCACCTCTGCCGAAAAAGATTATGTTAGAGTGCATTTATCCCGATTGGCTGCGCATGGAGCGCAATCTGGAGGCCGTGCTTTCGGGCGATAAGTCGATGATGCTGTTTGGCGTGTTGGAAAGCCATCAGACAAAATCATACGAACATGCCGAAGAAGTGATGGAGGCGCTGTTTGACATTGAGCCAAATGAACCGATGAAATATGTGAAAGATATTCACGATCACTTTAACTGGCCAAAGAACTGGTGATCGATTTGACATGTGATGTATCGACGGGGCAGACATGTGTGTCTGCCCCTGTCTCTTGTATTGGGCAGTACCATGTCCGCTAAAAAGCAGATGAAACACCCTGTTGTCATGTTCGACTTTGACGGTACGCTTGTCGATACCTTTGAATATCTTTTCCTGATTGGCAATATGATGGCAAAGGAATTTGGATTTAAAGGCATTGAACGCCATCAGATGACCACTTTTAAAGACAAGACCATTCGCCAGGCCCTTCGGGAACTGGATGTGCCTGTGTTTCAACTGCCCGGCATCTTGCTCAAGGGCATGAGAGAAATGAGTGATAGAATTGAAGACGTGAAGATGATTGTGGGTTGGAAAACGGTTTTGCATCAGCTTAAGGAGCAAGCCGTTACCCTCGGTGTGGTGAGCACCAATACGCGAGAAAATATCCAGACGGTTTTAAAACGTCAGGGATTGGAACATATTTTTGATTTTATTTTTGTTGGTTCTGGCATGCTGGGAAAACCCAGGGCCATTAAAAAAGCAATTCACCAGCATGGCTTAAATAGGGATTGTGTGCTCTATGTGGCCGATGAAGTGAGAGATATTGAAGCTTCACGGCGGGTGGGCATTGCGGTTGTTTCGGTGACCTGGGGGTATAATAGCGCAAAAATTCTTCAAGCACATGAACCCGATTATTTGATAGATCGGCCGCACGAGTTGTTGCAGATCGTGCAAGATATGAAATCACAATGGATGAATGAATGTGGCGCGAAATAACCTGTTTAAAAGCCCGATCTGTTGATCGGGCTTTTTGTTTTGGGCCAGTCTTTGAAGTGCTGGCATCTGTACACATGATGTTTTAATTTAGATGGCAATAAATTGACAGAGCGATTTTTCACATTTACAAAGTGGGTGTTTGATGGCAGAGCGTTTAAATGTGATATACATTGTGGCCCATGATTTGGGGCGTATGCTGGGCTGTTATGGTCGGGGGTTCAAGTCGCCCAACCTGGATCGTTTTGCATCGGAAGGCGTGTTGTTTAACAAAGCGTATTGCACAACCACGGCGTGCAGCCCGTCGCGCGGGTGTGCGTGGACAGGGCAGTATGCCCATACAAACGGGTTGATGGGGTTGGTAAACCGTGGGTGGAGTTTGCCGGTTGAACGGCGCACGATTGTGGATTTGATGAACGATGCGGGTTATCACACGGCGCTGGTGGGATTGGATCATGTGCGCCGATTTCAGGAAGACCATCGGTTTCAGGAATATCTGCCAGCCGACCCGCGCACAGCCGTTGCGGTGGACAATGCGATAGGCTTTTTGAAATTGCGCCGGGGAAAAGACAAACCGTTTTATTTGAATATGGGCACAATAGAAGTACATGGATCGCAATGGGGCACCTGGCATGACAACCGGGAAAAAACGGGTGCCAATCCGTTATTGGATCGGTATGGCTGGGCGAAGGCAGATGACGCGCCAATTCCACCAACTTATAAAGACCATCCGGCGGTGCGGCGGGAAATGGCCAACTATCAGGCCTGTATCAATTATCTCGATTTTCATCTGGGGCGTTTGTTCAATGCCATTGAACGGCTCGGATTTTGCGACAATACGGTTGTGATGTTTAATGCCGATCACGGCATGGAGGGGTTGCGCGGCAAGGGCACGTTATATGAACTGGGTTTGGAGATCGCATGCATGATGCGCGGGCCGGGCATTATACCGGGTGTTAAAGTGGATCATTTGATTCAGAATATCGATTATGTGCCCACATTTTTGGAGGCGATTGGCGCAGCCATTCCCGACGATGTTCAGGGGCGGTCTTTCTGGCCGTTGTTGACGGGTGGGTCTTATACCCCTGCGGAGAAGATTTTTGCCGAGCGCAATTTCCACGGTGGGTCAAACGGAACCTTTTCCGATGGCACACCAACCAACTTTGATCCGATGCGGTCGGTGCGTACTCCAAAATACCATTTGATTCAGACCTTTGGCGAAGGTCGGCACAGCAGTTGGACACCAGAGACGGTGCCTGAAGTTCGCGAGACTTTCACGATGTATCCAAGTCAGGTGTTTCCGGGGTGCCTACATCCGCGAGAAAAGGTTGAACTTTTTGATCTGGAAAAAGACCCGTATTGCTGGCACAACGTGGCCAATGATTCGGGATATGCCGATGTGCGAGATGCGTTGATGAAGGAACTGGATAACTGGCGAAAGGAAACGAATGATCCGTTGCTCGACGGGCCAATTCCCGATGAATTAAATCCGTGGCCCGATGCACCAGCACATGCATGAGGATTATGTTTTGTGAAAGAGTGTGTTTGTGTGAGTGAAATTTAGCACACTGGCGCATTCCAAATTGG
>CAXNEV010000063.1:0-11691 GCA_964200925.1 Candidatus Latescibacterota bacterium
CAACCCGATCGCATTTTATTGATAAACAACGATGTTTGGCCCCATTTTAACCGCGCCTCCTTTGACCAGGATAAAATTGTCAGTTACGGCGATTATCAATACACCATCTACTGGTCGGCCGATCAAACGCTCACCCTTGTGCGCCGCCACCTGCGCACCCAGGATGTCCAAACTTTTCGCTTCTCAGGGTATCACCTCTCTATCAACCCGCAAGATGGGCATCGCAACACCGTTTTGGGCATCAGCCCGGAAGACGGACGGCTTCATTTGTCCTGGGATCACCACAACAACGATTTGCGCTACACAAAAAGTCGGGCGGATTTTTTGACCAATCCGCCCGACAAAATATCGTGGAAAGATTTTGAACCGGCCCAACCGCTCACACCCGATGCCCCGCAACGCGTAACCTATCCGCGGTTTTTTAACGACCCGAACAACCGTTTATTTTTCATGTATCGCACCGGCAGCAGCGGCAGTGGCGACACGGTCTTGTCCAAATACGATGACAGCACCGCCACATGGCGCATCATCGCCTATTGCCTCTTTAGCAAAGAAGGCACATACCCACCCTGGAGCAACAGCACATCGCGCAATGCCTATATGCACGATGTTTTATTCGATCAAAATGGCCGCCTGCACGTCTCATGGGTTTATCGCGAAACGGGGCGATCCTGGGCCAGCAACCACGATCTGCATTATGCCTATAGCGACAATGACGGCATCACATGGCAAAACAATGCGGGAAAAACCATTGCCGACCTGTCAAAAAACGATCCCATTTCTCTGGATGATCCCGGCATTGTCGTACATCCGATACCCGTTTATTCCTGGCTCATGAACCAGTGTGGCATGGCACTGGATGCCAACAACCAGCCTCATATTGCCACGTTTCACATGGCAGAACCCTTTGTGCCCGAAACCCTCGAACACAACCCGCCCGCCCATGTCTTGCATCACCTCGCCATTTATCACTACTGGCGCGACACAACAGGTAATTGGCATACCAGCGGCCCTGTTATGAACAGCGAGGGCGAACGTCTGCGACGCCCCAACATAGTTGCCGACCGCCACAACAACATCGTCATCTATTATGCCTCACCAGACGGGTATCGCTGCCATGTGGCCTTTGCCAGAGACCAGTATCAAACCCGTGCGACCTTCTCACTCACAGGTTCCGAGTTCAACACAACCGATGCGTGCAAACACGACCGGCGTTTGCTTAAAACAGAAAATGTGTTGTCTTTTACGGCAGAACCCAAAAATGACGCGGGAAAGTGTTCTTTTGCGGTTGTTGATATTGAACTGGATCGGCTGGTACATGAGGCAAAAAAATATATTGCATGATATCATGGCCTCAACGGCACCAAGTGTTTTGCGGTTCAGATACAACAAATAGTCCGCGAAGCCAAAACCGGACTTCATCGGGAATTCGCGAACGGCGATGCTGCATGCCATGAATTCACGGAGTTTTTTTGTCTGATTTGATTTTGTCAAAAACTTCCGGGTACAATTTTTGAGCACAATCCGGACAAATGCCGTGGCTGAAATCGGCTTCGGAGTGTCTGCTGATATAGGTTTCAACCTGATGCCAGTAGCCATGATCGTCGCGAATTTTTTTGCAACTGGCACAAATGGACAAATGGATTCACAACATATTTTCAATTTATGAAATTTTCGGATTAAAAGGCAAAACGGCATCTTGTAATATTCATAGATGCCGTTTTGTGTTCTGGTGAAAAAAGTAGCGAGCTGAAAATTTAGTGACTGAATTTTAAACCATCCCAAAAGCGCATTTATCCCCCCTGGGGAACATAAGGCAGAATTTCGGTGATGCGCACACCAAAATTTTCGGCAATGGTGACCACTTCTCCACTTGCAAAGGGTTTTTCGTTGATGTACACATCAACGGCTTCACCAGAGACTCTATCCAATTCGATGAGAGAACCTTCAGACCAGGAAAGCACGGTGCTAATGGGAACTTCGGTGCGGCCAAGTTCGATGATAATAGAAAGCTTGATGTCCATGAGGCGGTGTATGTTTTTGGCATTGATTTCTGTACTGGGCAACATACTCTGTGTTATGGACAGTGCTGTTTGGGCTTCATCTGGAGTTTCGGCACCGGTTTCGGACATCATGGCTTTGAGCATTTCGGCTTCGAGATCTGCCTCGTTATTTCCGGCAGATCCTTCTGTTTGCATGGCTTTGAGCATTTCGGCTTCAAAATCGGTTTCGCCTTTGCTCTCGCCATCTGTTGCGCCGAGTTCAGATTCCATCATGCGAAGCATTTCTTCTTCGACATTTTGATTTTCGTTTTCTTCTGCCATATTTTATAAACCGCGTAAGGGGTGCTTTTATTTTTGTTCTATCGGAACAACGGTTTTTTGTTGGAAAGATCGAATCACTTTGCCGGGTGAGGTAAAAGAAAGCCCCTGTTGATTGGATGTTGAAATCATAACAGCTTCTGTTATGGGGCTGATGACATCGCTTTCGGATATCCATTGCACGACAAAATTGGCTCCGGTACCCCCTTCTCGGTCCATTTGTTTTATGACAAATTGCGATGTTTGGAGAGGGGTTAATGTGATGGGTTCTTTGATATATCTTCTGAGCAATTTGCCGTTTGTGTTGTAATAATTGACCTTGATCAGACGAATGGATTTTTCCAGGTCAATATTGTGAATGCTCAACGTGACTGTCAAATCGTGGGTGCTGCCGCCCCATTGAAAGATGCTGGCATAAATGGGTACATAGATGAGTTCGCCAAAGGATGCATTGGTTTGGTATTCTTCCAAATGGGAAATGTCACTGGACACTTCTTCGTAATCGTGTTTTGCTGTGCGCACGTCAGCCCAGGGATCCGGGTGAGGGTCTTGTTGGCATCCTGTGCATCCCAACACGAGCAACAGGAGAAGTTTACAGGCATTTTGTGACATTGTAAAACATGTCCCTTTTAGATTAGTTGCTGTCCGGCGCTTTTTGTCCTTCAGGTGTTTGTGTCTCTGGCGTTTTTTGTCCTTCGGGTATTTGCCCTTCTGGCACGGTCTGTCCTTCAGGTGTTTGTGCCTCTGGTGTTTTTTGTCCTTCAGGTGTTTGTTCCTCTGGCAATTTTCGCCCTTGCAGGCTGATGCCCTGTTTTTCAACGTTTTCATATATTTGACCTGGTGAGGCATCTAAGGAACTGTCATAGAGGATATGGATTTCGACCCGACGATTGCGCGCCAAACGCTCCGGCGTGTTGTTGGGTACCAGCGGGCGGTATTCGCTGTAGCCTGTAATGGACAGGCGGTCGGGTGAAATGCCGGTTTTTTCTATAAAATAACGCGCAACCTGCAGGGCGCGCATGCCCGACAATTCCCAGTTGGAGGCATATTGGTCGGAGTTGATGGGCCGGTTATCGGTGTGCCCTTGCACGTTAATTTTGTTGGGCAAGGGTTTCATAACGGCGCCCAATTTATCAAGCAACTCTGTTGCGCGGGATTCCAGTTCGGAATTGGCAGAATTAAAAAAAAGCTTGTCTGTTACGCGAATGACCAAACCGGAGGCGGTTTCTTCAATTTTGACATCGCCCTGCAAGCCAGCCTGTTCAACGGCTGTTTCTATTTCTTCGCCGGCTTTTGACATGGCCTGGGCCTGTTGCAAATTGCCCTCTGTTTTGGGTTGTGATTGACGAATGGGCAGGTTTAGTTGCGGCTCACCACTCAACACCCCCAGCGCGCCCTGCATGGCCCCAAAAGAACTGTTAAACTCTTTTACGCTGGTGGAAGAAAAAGAGAGCAACAGCACAAAAAATGTGAGCAAAAGGGACATGAGATCGCCAAATGTGGCCAACCAGCCGGGCAATCCTTCCGGGCAATCTTCTTCTTTGATCAGGGCCATAAAAAAGAGAAAAGGAAAAAGGGGATGATGACTGTTGGAATGTAAACACTTGATTTTAATATTCACAAATTTTCATGTTTGACTGCTTATTGCTGTTGTTGCTGTTGTTGTTGCTGTTGTTGTTGTTGTTGCTGTTGTTGCTGTTGCTGTTGCTGTTGCTGTTGCTGTTGTTGTTGCTGTTGCTGTTGCTGTTGTTGCTGTTGTTGCTGTTGTTGTTGCTGTTGCTGTTGCTGTTGTTGCTGTTGTTGCTGTTGTTGCTGTTGCTGGCTGCGGCGGGTGCGCGATTTGACAACTGCGCTGCCATCTTTGCGCGAGGCATCGATGCCAGAATCTTTAAACACATCGGAAATGATTTTCAGGTTGCCGTCTTTTTCTCCGGCATAGAGAATGTGAATTTCAACCCGGCGGTTTTTTGCCCGCCCTTCGGGTGTGTCATTGGGGGCTATGGGGCGATATTCGCCATATCCTGCTGCGGCCAGGCGCGTGGGCAATACAAATGCGTCGGTAATGAGAAACCGCACGACAGAAACAGCCCGTTGATAAGACAGTTCCCAGTTGGACGGGTATTTGCCATGCGGGTTGGACATGGGCACATTGTCGCTATGCCCCTGCACGATAATCTGGTTTGGCAACTGGCTCAGCAATTGACCCAGGCTGAGCAGCACCTGTCGGATCTCGGGTTTGAGTTCGGCACCCCCCACATCATAAAGCATGGGAACCTGAATGCTGATGACCAGGCCAGAGGAAGTGCCTTTGAGAGAGACATCCCCTTCGAGACCTTCATCAGAAAGCGTTTTTTCAAGATTTTCTGCGGCTGATCGAATGTTTTGGGATTGATTAACGTTGCCGCGCACCAGCGGAATGTTGATCCGAATGGGTTGGCTCATTTCCGGTTTGGATTCAAAAACACCAAGTGATCCCTGGAGCGATCCCATGGCTTTGTTGAACTGAACTTCTTCGGTGGAAGAAAAGGAGAGCAACAGCACAAAAAATGTGAGCAGAAGGGACATGAGATCGCCAAATGTGGCCAGCCAGCCGGGCAATCCTTCCGGGCAATCTTCTTCTTTGATCAGGGCCATTACTCTTCGCTTTCCGTGGCACTCTGGCGCAGTTTTGGCGCAATGAAGGTGTTGAGTTTTTGTTCGACAATGCGCGGGTTGTCGCCCGACTGGATGGACATGATGCCTTCCATGATCATGCGTTTTTGCAGGATCTCTTCGGCCGATCGGATTTTGAGTTTGCCGGTCATTGGAATGGCAAACATATTGGCGATGATGGCCCCATAAAATGTGGTGATGAGGGCCACGGCCATACCGGGGCCAAGTGCCGAGGGGTCGTCGAGATTTTTCAACATGATCACCAGGCCAATGAGCGTGCCGAGCATGCCAAAGGCAGGGCCTGCCTGCCCGATGTAATTGTAAATGCTGGCACCCATTTTATGTCGTTCTTCAATAAATTGCAGTTCGGTTTCCAGAATGGTTTGAATGAGCTCCGGTTCGGTTCCATCCACAGCCAGGCGAATGCCCGTGGCCATAAACGGGTCTTCCACTTCCTGCACGGCCTGTTCGAGGGCCAAAATGCCTTCGCGGCGGGCTGTTTCGGCAAATCCCACAATTTTTTCGATGAGTTCGGTGGGGGGCAGGCTTTTGTTAAAAAACACTTTCATTGTCACGTTCATCACATTCACAACGACGGACAATGGAAAGTTGATCAACACACCGGATATGGTTCCGCCTATAACAATAACAATCGATGGAAAATCGTAAAAAGCCATCAAACTACCGCCGGAATAGATGCCCATAAGCATACACAATATCCCAGCCAAGAGGCCGACGAAGGAGGTAATATCCATATCTTTAAACCCTTAAAAACAGGAAGGATGTGTTTAACGAGAACGCACTTCGGGCGAAAGGGCCATAAATCGCCTTTTGTAAGCCACCACTTTGTCAATCACGTCATCAACGGATTCCTGCACCACCACCTTGCGCCCTGTTGTTAGCGTGACAATGGTATCGGGCGTGGTTTCGAGAAATTCAATCATGTCGGCATTGACGATCAAGATGGTGTTGTTGAGGCGCGTTAATTTGACCATGGGAGTCTCGAAGCCAACAAATGATAAAACGTTTTACAGAATAACCAACAAACTGCCCACAAAATTTAAGACAAATTGTCCGAATGATCCACTTATTTAAATAGACCAGCCAGACCTTTCGGGTTTTGTTGCAAACGAGCACTCCCTTGATTGCTGGGACAGATAACAAACGGCAAACAGCATAAAGGTGTGGCTGTTTGCCGTTTGTTTTGGGGAGGCCCATAACAGCATGATCAGAATATGCTGTTATGGGTGTTTAGAAAATTACTGTTTGAGGTTGACGGTTTCGGCCAAAATCTGATCGGTGGTTGTAATGATGCGCGCATTGGCCTGGAAACCGCGCTGTGATGTGATCAGGTCGGTGAATTCCTGAGCCAAATCGACATTGGACAATTCGAGCGATTCGGCAACAATTTGAGACTCGATGGTTTCGGTTGCGATTTCGATTAAGGCATTGCCCGTGTTTTCCGTTTCGGTAAACAAGTTGCCTCCCAGGCGGCGCAACCCGCTGGGGTTGTCAAAGTTGGCCAGGTTTACGCGGGCCAAATTCAGGGTTTCACCGTTGGTAAATCGACCTTCAATGACGCCATCGGCACGGAAAAAGACGTTGTCGAGACGGCCAGAGGCCCGGCCATTTTGATCGACCACATCGCCTGTTGAGGGAGCAGCAAACTGGGTGAGGCCATTAATGCCCCGGTCGGGATTGGCCAGCCCTGTGAAGTCGATGCTCAGGGGCAACACTTCGCCTTCGGGTGCAAATTCGAGCAGTGTGCCTTCGCCTTCAGTGGGGGTGAAAGTGCGAATGGTACCGTCTTCGTCAAAGACTATTGTGCCCGATCCGCCCGATGTGGGAATCTGGTTGTCTATTTTGACGTTGTAGTTCCACTGGTTGGCAACCGGGTTTTCTGCCATGGTGATGTTCAGGGTGTGTTTGCGACCCTGAGAGTCGAAAACGGTGGTGCTGATTTTGTGAGATTTTAAACTGCTGGCACCAATCAAACCGCTGCTGGCGTTGGCGTCTTCCAGCGTGATGTTGAGTGTAAATCCGCTCACAGCAGCTCCGTCGCTGTCTGTCAACTGTATTTTGCCCGTTAAATCCACACCACCGGTGACATCATCACCAAAGGCTACAGCCAGGGAATCGGCAAAGTCTTGTAAGGTTGAACCGGCAGCCACTGTGAAGGTGCCATTATACGATGACCCATCGGCACGTGTGCCCGAAAAACGCAACACATCACCGGCCTGTAAAGCCGAACCCACCTGAGCCAGATCATTCAGATCCGTGGTGCCAAGGGCCACGATGCTGGCAGATCCTGTGGCGCCCAATCCCAGTGTGGCCAAAGCGGTGCCTGTGCCCACATCAACCAGCGTCATTTGAATATCGGGCCCGCCAGATGTGGTGCGCAATTGCAAGGTGCCCGGAGTTGTGGGGCTTTCCTGGGCAATCACTTGGCCAGCCAACCGCTCGTTGCCGGTAATGGCGGCATTGACCCCGTTTACAAATTGCTCAATGGTTTGATAGTTGGCCGCTGGCAATGTGACAATACCGCTGGTGATGCCATCGGGTGTGGCAATGCGAATTTCAAACGCCTGAGCTGTGATTACACCCGGTTCTGCACCGCCTGCAATGACGGATGCTGTGGCAAATTCGGTGCCTGTGGTTAAGGATGAAACAGGCCCCGGATTAATGTTGCCCGACAAATTCACCCGCGTGGTGGCCAGGCCCGGAATTTCGCGGTTGAGATCGAGCTGAATGTTTTGCAACCCGGTGGTGCCACCAAATATGCCCTGTGAATTGGCTATGTTGCCCTGCACCACCATGCCGTTAGAGGGGTTGATCAACTGGCCCAGCGCATCGAAAGTGAATGCCCCGTCGCGGGTGTAAAAACGGTTGACCCCGTCGCTGAGGATAAAAAAGCCATTGCCTTCAACGGCCAGATCGGTTGCACGGCCCGTGCTTTGAACACTGCCCTGCGTGAAAGCGGTGTCAATGCTTTTGAGCCGCACACCTGTGCCGATTTGAACCGGGTTTGTGCCCGACAGGCCGCCTTCTGCGCCTGTGGCTTCTTTGGATGTTTGCGCCAGCAGATCCTGAAAACTGGCGCGGCGGGCTTTAAACCCGGTGGTGTTGATGTTGGCAATGTTGTCGGCAACAACATTGGTGCGAAGCTGGTGGGCTTGAATACCCGACAATCCGGTAAAGAGTGAACTGAGTGCCATAATTGGCAACCTCCATTGTTTATTGCTGCGTCTGTCGGTCAGCAGCAATGAGGCTTCCTCAAAGAGGTCCAGCCCCAGGGTGGTTTGAAAAACGCCTGCTTTTTAACGGGATATTACGTGGCGATGACTGCGCTGTCGATGTTGGTAAACACATTGTTTTTGATGTGGTCTCCATCAACGGCGGTGATGACGGTGCGGTTGGCAACACTGACCAAAAGGGCCAGATCCTGGCCACTTGCCGCGCCGGGCATTAAAATCAGGGCATCGCGTGCTCCTTTGGCTGCGGCCCGGTTGACGGCATCGGTGAGTTTGCTCATCGATGCTTCAGAAAGCTGAATGTCGCGGGCTTGAAGCCGGTTTTGTGCGTGGGCGGAAAAGTGCAGATCGCGATTGTTTTGAAGCTGTTGCAGCAGATCGGAAAAAGAGGCACTTCCCGCCTTGTGGATCGGGGTTTGTCGGTTGAGCTGTGGATCTATGGGAAGCCCGCCCGCATTGTGAATGAGGTTCATGGGCTTACTCCGTTTGGGTGATACGACCAACACTTGACAGGGGAACTTCAGCACCATCCAATATCAGGAGCGGTTTTCCACTTTCATATCGCACGCCCAGAACCGGGCCTTTGATCAATGCCTGAACTGCCACGGCATTGCCCGCTCCATTTACGGCACTGGGCACCAGGTGATAAGTGCCACCGGGCATATCCTGCCCAGTGTTGTTTTTGCCGTCCCATACAATTGTTCCAGGGCCTTCTTGTGGAGATGTGATAGACAGCGTGCGCATCAATGCGCCAAAATCGTCGTAAATTGAAACATCGACTTTGTTGGCTGGCCCATACAGATGGTAGCCTACTTGCACACTGCCTTCACCGGGATAGTTGACCGTATCCATTGGAATTTCCACATCCCGTCCGATCAAAGAAACAGCCGTGTTGTTGTCAACAGACTGTTGAAGATTTGCCAGGCCCTGTGTGTTGGCATCTTGAGAGACGGCACTGTTGATTTGCTGCAATTGTTCCAGGGAACTGAATTGCGACAACTGGGCCACAAAGTCTTCGTTTTTAACCGGCTCCATAGGGTCTTGGTTTTGCAACTGCACCGTTAACAGCCTCAAAAAAGCATCTCTGCCCAAATCCTGTTCCTGAAGGCTCTTTGTGATGGTTGCCTTTTGCGTTGGGTTAGATGTGATCGAACCAATATCTGCCATTGAGATTCACCTCCTTTCAGCGGGTTGTAAAGTGTTCAGCATGTCCCTTCCCTGGGCGATAGCCATCCCTGGTTTGCTGAACTGCTTGCGTGTGAACTCTTCCGTGAGTGCCTGCTCGCCCTTCCGTGGCGCGATTTGTTAAAACAGATGGTTTGTTTTATGCGACAAAATCAACACGTCCATCTGTTCTTGCATTTGTTTGTTGCCTGGGTATATCCCATTGTGGTGCGGGCCGTTGTTGCTGGCGTTGGTCCTGAGATCGCGCGTTATTCTGGTTGTGATCGGCAAATTGCCGTGCGGCTTCCCGGTCAAAAGATGAGGCCCGATCGTGAATGGATACGTCGATCTGGTTTAACTGAACGCCCTGGCTGGACAGCGATTCGCGCAGGATATTCATGTGGCGTTGTACGATATCGTGCACCTTCTGGTTTTCGACGGAAATTTCCCCCGAAACCATCTGATTTTGGCTGGACAACCGGATGGTGACTTCGCCCAATTCCGGCGGGTCAAGGCGCAGTGTAACCTGTGTGGCACCATCGCGTGTGATCACCTGGGCGCTGCGAATGATCTGGTCTGTGATTTTATAGGTGCGTTCCAATTCTTCTGATGACACAGAGGGTGACAGTGTGGTTGTTGATGCAGGTGCCTGTCGCGATGCGCCTGTTGTGACATCGATTTTGAATTCGGGCATGGTTGCCTGTTGGGGTGCAGACTCAACAGGTTTTGAAACTTCGGGTATGGGAATATCCATTATCGGTTTCATGCCCACCTGATCTTGTGATTCAAGGGTCTCTTTTTGATCCACTGACACATCAGGACGAATACCGAATGCTGGTTCGCGATGGCTCACTATCGTCTGTTTGGGATGTGCCTCTGATGGGGTGAATTCTGTTTCAACATTTGTTCTGGTTTGGGTTTCTGAATTTTCAACCGAGTTGTCGGCGTTTAATGGGCGTTCTGATACAACAGGAGGTGCAATCAAAACGGTTGAATCTATTTGTTTTCGGGCTTCGGTTGTTTGTGATGTGACAACCGGACGTTCAGGTGTTTTGGGGCGCAGTTCTGATGATGCTATGGCAGAACGTGCATCTGCCGCTTCGGGTGGCGCAGTAAATTGTGGTGCTGATTCACGGACGATCTGAGGTTGTTGAGGAACTGTTTGTGGTTCTTCAGACGGATCGGACTGCACGGTGCTGGTTGTGTGTGGTGTGGCACGAGGTGTTTCAACCGATTGTGCAGCCCGTGTTGTGTACACAGGCTGGCCGACTGTTTGTGCTGCCTGGTTATCAGATGGTTCACGGGTTGCTGATTCTTGTGCAGACAGATCGACTGTTGAACGTGTCTGGTTTGATGTTTTAACCGTCTGATTGCCGGGTTGTGCAACAGGCTTTGAAGCCGGAGGCGATGTTCTGACCTGGCCAGATGGTTTTGCCAAAGGCGCGTTGACCGGTTGCTGGGCAGGGGCACTAACCGGTTGATCGAATGTGGTTTCTGCTGGATTTTCAGGCACTGGCTGATTCCCTGTATATCCAGATGAATAGACTACCCCTGCCTGATCTGCAAGCAGACCGTTTTGTGTCAAAAACGACTCAACAGCAGGTTTGGACGTTGCAGTGCGGCGGTTAGATGGAGAGGCATTTTCCAGAGATTCGCCATCTGTTGCTGGAACAAAATTTTGAGTAGTCAAAGGGTCTTCTGTTTTTGGTTCAACAACGGGTTCCTGTTTCAAAGGTGTTGTTAAAACAACAGGCGCTGCTTGTGCAACCATGTGAGGCTGGTTTTCAAAGGTGTTAATCTGAGCACTTGCAGGAGGTGTTTGGGTTTCTGGTTTTTCTTCGGTTATGGTATCTGCATTCAACATATCTGGTTTTGATGACTCTTTTTGAGAAGCAAATGCTGTTGTTGAATTGCCAGATGGCAATGGGTTTGTTTTGCTTTCGCGATGCAGATTGCCGGATATGATTTTCTGAGATTCCGGTGCAGAGTCCTCTGTTTTGTCAACAGGTTTGGAATTGTTTTCTGCCACGGGTTCCTGATTCACCACAGGCGTTTGTTTGGGCTGTGCAGTCACGGTTGGTTGAGGTGTCTGAGGCACAGGGTTTGGCGTTACAATTTCCTGATTCACCACAGGCGTTTGTTTGGGCTGAGCAGACACGGTTGGTTGAGGTGTCTGAGGTACAGGGTTTTCCTGATTCACCACAGGTGTTTGTTTGGGCTGAGCAGACACGGTTGTTTGCGGTGTCTGAGGCACAGGGTTTTCCTGATTCACCACAGGTGTTTGTTTGGGCTGTGCAGTCACC
>CAXNEV010000064.1:0-11573 GCA_964200925.1 Candidatus Latescibacterota bacterium
AGGTTTTGCCGGATCCGGGATGTTGGCAAAACCCATACCCGTTGCATCCTGATGGGTCAATGACAACCGCTGTGGTTGGCGCAATCGCGGCTGTGCAGGGCGTTCTTCAATGGAAATGCGGAACAACAACCGCAACGTTTCCCGATTGATGTCATCCAACAAGGCTACGAACATTTCATAACCTTCGCGTTTGTATTCAATCAACGGATTTTTTTGCCCATATCCGCGCAAGCCAATGCCCTCTTTGAGATCATCCATCTCGCGCAAATGTTCTTTCCACTTTTCGTCAAACACGCTCAAATACACCATGCGTTCAATTTGACGCATGGTTTCGGCACCAACAAGGCGTTCGCGCCGATCATAGGTTTCACGAATACCTTGTAACAGGCGTTCGCGCAGCCCTTCTTCCCGCAATTTTGGCAACTCGTCATCGGCAATGACTGGCGCTTGCAAAAATAAATTGCGCAAATCTTGCATCAACCCATCAAAATTCCAATCTTCAGGATGGGCATCCGACGCCATGTGTGTGGCCAACAAGGTATCAACGGTCTGATCGATCATTTCGCTGATCAACGACGAAATATCTTCTTCTTCAAGGGCATGGCGGCGGCGGTCGTAAATGACTTCGCGCTGCTGGTTCATCACATCGTCATATTCTAAAATCTGTCGGCGAAATTCAAAGTTGCGCGCTTCCACGCGCTGCTGTGCTTTGCCAATCGACCGTGTCACCCACGGATGCGCAATCACTTCACCTTCTTCAGCGCCCAACCGATCCATCACGCGGGCAATGCGCTCTGATCCAAACAAACGCATCAAATCGTCTTCCAGCGAGATGAAAAACCGCGAACAACCCGGGTCTCCCTGCCGCCCTGCACGACCGCGCAATTGCCGGTCAATGCGCCGCGATTCGTGGCGTTCGGTGCCAATAATTTGCAACCCGCAAGGCACTTCTTCCTTGCAATTGTAGTCATTGATATGCGGGCAAACCGGCTCACCATTTTTGGAATTGGCAACCAGCGCACACTGATGTTCAGCCGGAGCTTTTACCACACCGGGACCCAGCTTGATATCCGTGCCGCGGCCCGCCATATTGGTGGCAATGGTCACCGAACCGGGTTGCCCTGCCGCTGCGACCACCTGCGCTTCACGCTGGTGCTGCCGGGCGTTGAGCACCTCGTGTTTGATGCCCTTGCGCGTGAGCATGCGCGACAACAACTCCGAAGTTTCCACAGAAACCGTTCCCACCAGAACAGGCAATTTTTTTTCGTACAAACGGGCAACCTCATCAATAATGGCATTGTATTTCTCGCGCTTGGTGCGATAAATAAAATCGTCGCTATCGATGCGCCGCACAGGTTCGTTTGTGGGAATAACCACCACTTCTAATTTGTAAATTTGATGAAATTCTTCGGCTTCGGTTTCTGCCGTACCGGTCATTCCCGCCAGACGATCGTAAAGCCTGAAATAATTTTGCAGCGTAATGGTGGCCACCGTTTGTGTGTCGCGTTCTACCTTCACGCGCTCTTTGGCCTCAAGAGCCTGGTGAAGCCCGTCTGAAAAACGCCGGCCCGGCTGAGGCCGTCCGGTAAATTCATCAATGATCACCACCTTGTCTTCATCTACCATATACTGCACGTCTTTTTCAAAAAGCGTATAGGCTTTCAAAAGTTGTTGTACACTGTGAATGCGTTCGCTTTTTTGCGCAAAATTCTGATAGGCTGCACTTTGTTTGTGCGTCTTTTCATCGATGGATAATGCTGCATCAGATTCAATGGTATGTAACGCGTCATCCAAGTCGGGCAACACAAAATCATCGGGATCATGGCTGATTTCCTGGCGGCCTTTTTCGGTCAAATCGATGATATGGCCTTTTTCATCAATGCTGAAATACAGATCTTCATCGAGTTCACCCGTGCGTTTGTCGCGAATATAATCGGCTTCCACGCGGTTGATCAACCGCTTAATGCCCTCTTGTTGTTGCAATTTCATCAGCCGTTTATTTTTGGGCATTCCGCGTTGTACTTGCAAGAGCAACACACCGGCCTTGTATTCATCGCCCGATTCCAGTTCTTTTTCAGCTTTTGTCAAAATATCGTTCACCACACGCGTTTGCACGCGCACCAGCTTTTCAACATGGGGGCGCATTTCTTCAAAACGATGGGAGGTCGTTTCGGCAACCGGGCCAGAAATAATCAATGGTGTACGGGCTTCATCTACCAGAATGCTATCGACCTCATCAACAATGGCAAAATGGTGTTCGCGCTGCATCAGTTCTTCGGCCCGAATGGCCATGTTGTCATATAAATAATCAAATCCAAATTGGTCTTTGGTGCCATAGACAATGTCCATCTGATAGGCTTCTTTGTGATCGCACTCACGCATGCGATATCCCCCGTGCCCGTCTTCTTCCATGATAAACGCTTCTGCACCCAATGCGCGATCTTGAATCACCCCAACAGTTAGCCCCAAAAACAAATAAAGAGGCCCCAACCACATGGCATCGCGCTTGGCCAGATACGAGTTTACCGTAACCAGATGCACCCCGTGCCCGGACAGACCATTTAAATACAGCGCCAATCCGGCCACCAGCGTTTTGCCTTCTCCTGTGGCCATTTCGGCTATCTTGCCCTGATGCAGCACGGTGGCACCAATGAGTTGCACATCGTAAGGAACCATGTCCCAGGTCATCTGGTCTCCGGCGCGTTCCCACTTTTTTTCGACCATTTTGAAACGGCGACAGGTTTCTTTGAAAACGGCAAATGCTTCAGGATGGACGTCATCCAAAACATCGCGTTCAATATCTGCAATCTCTGTTTCAACTGCACCAATCTGATTCAGCAAATCCGTGCGTTCTTCATCGCGCCCCAATTGCGCCAGTTCGGTTCGAAGCTGTTCTAAATGGGCACGTGTTTGTGATGTTTCATCGGACATTTTGGCGCGAAATGCTGCTGTTTTGTCTTTGAGTTCGCCATCAGACAAATGGGCTAACCCGGCATAAATGCGGTTGATTTCATCCACAAGGGGCCGCATTTTTTTGACGTCACGTTCGTGTTTGGTTCCAAAAATTTTGGCTAATAATTTAATCATAACATCAACCTGATAAGAGTTATGGAAACACCCATTTAAATAACTGATTTGTCAAATCAAATTCCCGACCTGCATACCTAAAGTGCGTAAAATCAGTGCACGCATTTTCCTTCACCGCCCAACCCGGTGCGAAGTGCGTGTCTATAGATTTTGCTTTAAATATTACTCTGAACTCTAAACTGTTTTTCACATTCCCACAGATAGGCGGTCTGCCAAAAAACCGGGCAGGCCCGCAGATCGAATTTTGGCTTGTGCCGCAGATACATTGTAAGACACCCGGTGCAACGCAAGGTTCCTAGTATCCCCATCCCAAATGGCAAAAGCCGCCCGTGGATCTCCATCGCGAGGTTGTCCCACACTGCCCACATTTATCAGATAGCGATGTGCAGGATTTAAACACAAATTGCCCTCAACCACCACATCCTCTTGCCCCGATTCTGAACAGATAAACGCCTTATGAGAATGCCCGATAAAACACAACGTACACTCGGATTTTGACAGTGCCAAACGCCCCCACTGCGGCGAAGGCACATAATCCCAGGCATCTGGACACACCGGGCTGGCATGGACATATCGCACCGCATCTTCATCCAAAAACAACGGGCACTGGCGCAAAAAATCGGCATGGTCGTGTGTTAACTGGCTGGCTGTCCACCGAATGGCTGCCAGTGCGATTGGGTTAAACAAACTGGCATCTGCCAGACCAACAGCCACCCAATCGTGGTTTCCGGCCATCACTGCAGAAGCCGATTCTTGAATTTGGGCCACACAGGCATTGGGATCGGCCCCATATCCAACCACATCTCCCAGACAGATCGCCTTTTCAATATTGAGATCGGCAAGTTTTTCAAGCACAGCCATCAGGGCTTCCAAATTGCCGTGTATATCAGAAAAAATAGCAACCCGCATACTTAATGTTCCACAGCCTCAGCACGCTGAATCTGCTTGGCCAGAGTATCTAATATGCCATTGATAAATCCTGAAGCTTTGGCTTCGCTGTAGCGTTTGGCCAGTTCAATGGCTTCATCTATGGAAACTTTGAAAGGAATATCCGGGAAATAACGCATTTCAGCAAGTGCCATGCGCAACAATATCCGATCGATGCGCGACACGCGATCCAGCGACCAGTTTTGAAGCACTGGAACCACCAGTTCGTCTAATTCTTCGCGATGCGCCCAAACTGTTTTGCCCAGTTCCATTGCAAATGCCGACGCATCCGGTGACAGTTCGGTGCGTATGCACATGGTGTGCACAGTTTGTTGCACCGGGTCTCCTGCACTTTCGGTCCAGTACAGCGCCTGCAACACTGCTTCTCGAGCTTTGCGCCGCGACCCTGTCATGTTGTGCCCTGCTCCCAATTGGCGATCAGACTCGCCATTTCAATGGCCCCCATGGCAGCATCCCATCCTTTGTTGCCTGCTTTGGTACCTGCTCGCTCAATGGCCTGTTCAATGGTATCGGTGGTCAAAATGCCAAAAATAATTGGCACTCCGGTTTCGCGCGATACAGATGCCACACCTTTTGAAGCTTCATTGCACACATAATCAAAATGAGGTGTGCTGCCCCGAATCACGGCCCCCAAACAAATAACGGCATCATAGCGATTGCTTGTCGCCATTTTTTGAGCCATCAATGGGATTTCAAAACTGCCCGGTACCCAGGCCACGTCCACCTGGTTGAGGTCTGCCCCGTGGCGGGCCAAACAATCCAGGGCACCTCCCAATAACTCTTTGCAAATAAACGCATTAAATCGGGCAACCACTATGCCAAAACACTTGCCCTCTGCCGAAAGATTACCTTCAAAAACCTGAGGCATCGTTTTCTCCTGGAGCATCGCTGTCTATTTTGAGTGCATCTTCTTTAAAAATGTGTCCCATTTTTTCTTGTTTGGTGCGCATATACGACAGGTTCCACCGGTTCACCTGAATCGCAACCGGAATGCGATCGACAATTTCAATGCCATAAGCTTCTAAACCCACGCGCTTAGATGGATTGTTGGTGATCAATTTTACTTTGCAAATGCCCAGATCTGACAAAATCTGTGCCCCAATTCCATAGTCGCGCTCATCCATTTTAAATCCGAGTTTTAAATTGGCCTCCACGGTATCATATCCTTCTTCCTGAAGCTTGTAGGCGCGCAATTTGGCCCGCAACCCAATGCCCCGCCCTTCCTGGCGCATATAAACCAGCGCACCGCGACCCGCCTGAGCAATCATCTCCATGGCCGAATGCAAATTCTTTTCACAATCACACCGCAGCGATCCCAGCGCATCGCCCGTTAAACACTCCGAATGCATGCGCACAAGCACAGGCGCAGACCCTGACAAATCGCCTTTGACCAGTGCCACATGTTCGCGTTCATCCACATCACTTTCAAACAAATGCAATTTAAAATCGCCAAACCGCGTGGGCATGTTCACCACTTCCACACAGCGCACCAATTTTTCCGACCGGCGGCGATAGGCAATCAAATCGTGAATCGTGATCAGCTTCAACCCAAACCGCTCGGCAATTTCCACCAATTGGGGCAACCGGGCCATGCTGCCGTCTTCATTTAAAATTTCACACAGCACCCCTGCCGGATACAATCCGGCCAATCGGGCCAAATCGACGGTGGCTTCGGTGTGCCCTGCCCGACGCAACACCCCACCGGGCATTGCGCGCAGCGGAAAAATGTGGCCTGGACGGCCAAAACTTTCGGGTCGCGATTGGGGATCGACAAACTGGCGAATCGTTTCGGCGCGGTCCTGTGCCGAAATGCCAGTGGTTACGCCATACAGGGCATCAATGCTCACGGTAAAAGGAGTGCCGTGCAGCGCGGTATTGGTGTTTACCATCATATCCAGTTCCAGTTCGAGCAATCGCTCTTGTGTGGCTGGCAAACAAATCAGCCCACGGCCATAACGGGCCATAAAATTGATGGTTACGTGTGTCACTTTTTCAGCAGCCATAATAAAGTCGCCTTCGTTTTCCCGATCTTCATCATCGACCACAATCACGATTTTCCCGTCGTGAATATCTTTCAATGCATCTTCAATTTTTGAAATTTTCTTATCGGTTTCTTGTTCGATCATAAAAATATCCTTCTTTACTGTTCATATCCCATTTTTCGAATGGCCGCCTCTGTTAACCCTTGTGGAAATCCCTGTCCAAACCGCACCAATCGCTCCAAATACCGCGCGATCAAATCCACTTCCAGATTGACCCGATCTCCCGCATAACAACCTGCAAGTGTTGTGACAGATAATGTGTGGGGAATCACCGCAACAGAAAATGTGCGATCAGAAACAGAAACCACTGTCAAACTGATCCCATCAACCGCCACAGATCCTTTTTCGGCAATATAGGGTGATAGATGTTGCGGCACCTCAAATTCAAACAGCACATTGTCGGCCGATTCCAAACGCTGCAAAACCTTGCCCACTCCATCCACATGGCCGGCAACCAGATGACCGTCAAGCCGATCTCCCAGTTTTAAAGACCGCTCCAGATTGACCCGACTGCCCACCCGAAATTGGCCCAGTGTGGTTCGCTGCAGGGTTTCATTTACCGATTCCACCACAAATTGATGCGCATCAAAAGCCACCACCGTGTGACAGGCCCCACTGAGCGAAAGACTATCGCCAATTTTCACCCCGTCCAGTATCCGGCTGGCCTCAAGGGTTGTGCGCTGGTACCCGGCGCGCCGTTGAATATCGCGCACCACGCCCACTTCTTCAATAATGCCAGTAAACATAGATTTTAAAGTTTCCGTATTCGCGCAGAATAAACCACATCGTCACCGAGTCGTTCTATATCAATATGAAACAAATTTAAAGCACTGGCAACCCGATCAATGCCCAGATCACCCACAGAAGACAACCCGGCACCCAGAATTTTGGGCGCAATAAAAACCACGATGCGATCCACAAGCCCTTCGCGCAAAGCCGAAGCTGTTACGGTGCGCCCTCCTTCAATTAACACATGCAAAAATCCCGCGTCTGCTGCTTTTTCCAACACCCTTTTCAACTCGGGCCAACCACCTGTGGCAGGCAACCTCCAGATTTTTGCCCCGACCGATTCACAGGCCAAAAGGCGATCTTCAGATACCCCATCCCCTGTGGCCAAAAACAGGGGCGCACCATTAAAAACACGAGCCTTTGTTGAAATGGCCAACTGGCTGTCCAACACAATTTTTGCAGGGCTTTTTCCTGCAACATGCCGCACCGACAGTTCCGGATCATCCACCCGCACGGTGCCAATACCCGTTAAAATGGCATCGACTTCTGCGCGCAAAACATGGCCGCGCACCCGCGAGGCTTCAGAGGTGATCCATTTTGAATCGCCCGAAAGGGTGGCAATGCACCCATCGATGGATTGCGCCAGTTTTAACGTGACAAACGGCAATCCGGTTGTGCGGTGTTTGATATAAGGTTCATTCAAATGGCGCGCTTCATCTTCCAACAACCCCACATCAACACCAATGCCCGCCGCCTGGAGAATTTCAAATCCGCGCCCCGATACCCGCTTGTCGGGATCGGGCATGGCACACACCACGCGCGACACGCCTTTTTTGACCAGCAAATCCGCACAAGGTGGGGTGCGCCCATAAAAAGCACATGGTTCTAATGTCACATAGACCGTTACATCCGGCGTACCGTCGGACACGGTTTGCAAAGCGAAAACCTCGGCATGCGGTTTGCCAGGCCCTGGATGGTAACCTTCGCCAATAATCACCCCATGTTGCACCGCTACTGCCCCAACCATCGGATTGGGATGGGTTTGGCCTTGCCCTTTGGCCGCCAGAACCAGTGCCCGGCGCATGTAATCGGTATCGGTCATAAAAACAGTCCAGAGTCCAAAATCACGAGTTCTGCGTCACCCACCCAATCTCGTTGGTCTGACGGTCTTTTTTTGACTCACGACCCGTGACTATTTAATTTCAAAAATTGTTTTTCCCGCCCCCACATTGCCAGCCGTATCATAAGCTCGCACCACAAGGGTATAAGAGCCAGGTTTGAGTTGGTCGATCACCACAGACAAGGCCTCGGTTGGTGAATCAAAAATAGCATCAGCCGGAAAAATCACGTGCCAATCATTGGAATTCAATGCATAAGCGGCATTGCGAATGGCGCTGGATGCATCTTCAAGAACCCCATCCACAATTGCCGAACCAGAACCTGTTGTGCGCACACCCGACAGGCGCACAATGGGTGCTGTGTTGTCCACCAAAAACGGCGTGCTGATGGTTTCACCTGTTAATACCGTCACATTGTTCAACCCATCAGATGCCACCACACGCACCTGTAATGTGCCATCGGGCACGGCCTCTGTATTCCAAACATAATGCGCGGTGGTCACATTTTCTTTTAACAACCGCCAGTGCGATTCACCCAAACCGCGAAAATAGATCGCATAAAAAAGATCATCGCCATTAACATCGCCCCCGGTCCAGTCTATGGTCCGGATTTTCGGCCTTGTTTCTTCATCCCCTTTGGGTGCCTCTTTATCGCTTTGGCCAATAGGCCCCACTTTTAAGTCGATTACCATAGGGGGCACATTTTCCTGCAAACCCGCCAATCGAATTTCTCGCAGCAGCGGCGTTTCTTTGCCCATTTCTGAGGTCAACAGCAAACGATATTGCAAAAATCGAGCTGGCCGACTGTCAATTTGAGCACCCGAAACCACAACCGGGGTCGACCAATCGCTCCAGGTATCATCGGGGGTTTCGTTATTTCCAGACCGCGTTTGCACAGAAATGGCAGTCCCCTGCGGCTGCTCGCCCCACCACGTCAACCGACCCCAATGGGAGGTCAAGGAAAAATCATACGGTTCAGAAGTCAGGGTTCCTTTTTTGGCAAATATTTGACCCAAGCGATACACCAGTCCAGCCCCACTGGTGCCCATCCAAACGGAACCCTGCGCATCAGAAAAAACCGCCCAGGGATGCACATCGTTTTTGAGTTGTAACAACAACGTCGTTTTGCCGTCGGGCCAAATGTGGTAAACACGCGGCTTTTTTCCCGTTACAACAATCAAAGACCCATCTAATTTGAGCGCGAGCCCCAGCAACAAAGGATCATCGGTTTCCCACAAACGGATGCCCGATCCCGATGGGCGAATCGCGTAAAGCACCGATCCCTCTTTGTCGTTTTTTTTAGGATTGCCATTGCTGCCGGATTCATTTGGTTTATTATCGCGGGCCATGGCGGCAGCATATACCATGCCTTCGGCACTGACGACAAGGGCATGGATTTCTTTTTCACCCGCGTCGTATAACACACTGACCTGTGTTTCATGTTCGATGCGATAAACGAGCCCTGTGTGGTCTGTTCCGGCATACAATATGCCACCAGGGCCCAGGGCCAACGAAACCACATTGGGATCTTTGCTCACATAAAGTTCTGCCACATCTCCCTTGTCCGAAATTTTGAGCACACGCCCCTGAACACCGCCCGTTGAGACATAAAACCCTCCGCCGGGTCGGGGCAAAATGGCCCACACATGGGCATCTCCCGTTCGGCAAAATGCAACGGGTTCTTTTCCGGGTGCCAGCCGATAAATCAGCCCTCCTGGCGAAGACCCGGCATACAATGCCCCATCGGCACCAATGGCCAAACTGAAAATGGCCACCTCCGGTGAATCAAACAGCAGTTCAGGTGTTTTGCCACCGGGTTTTATGGCAAAAATGCGCCCCTCCGGGCCAGTTGCCATATAAACAGTGCCTTTAGAATCTGCAACCAGTGCCCACACAAACCCTTCACCTGTATCGGCCACTTGTGTAAATTCAGGCGAAAGTGTCACCGTGCCCTCTCGTGTTAACGACACGTCTTCGGGTTGCCCTTTTTCAAAAGCCTGCTGTGAAATGTCTCGCCAGATTTGGGGTTTGACTGCCACAACATCGGTTTGCCCAAATACGCTTATTATCAGCACAAACAAAAAACCACGGTGGACGAGGGTTTTTAACTGTCTGTTGTCTATTATATTTCGTCCAAAGTTATTGTTTCTGCTCACCCGAGCCTCCCTTTTCGGTAAACATCACCCCTTCTTCTTCTTCGCCAATCGAAATCAGCACCGTTTGATTGCCTGTTAACACATGCCGTGTGACCACGCGTGCACGGCACAAAACGGCCTGTCGGGCCTGTTGCACCACCCCGGATTCTCGCGACAAAGACAAAGCCTTCACCACCGATTCGGGCAACTGGGCAATTTCACGCCCGCCAACCGTCAAACTTTTTTGGGTGCCCAACACCTCCACAACCAGCGCATCATTGCGATTCGGTTTGGACAAAAGCCCGATCAATTCATCTATATTTTGGGCTTCATAAACACCCGGCACGCGTTTGGTTTCTTGAGACAGAACCTGATTTTCGCTCATCACGCGCAACATGGCCCGTCCTTTGGGGGCATAAGCAGGCAACACAACATCGACAACCACTGTTTCAACATGGTCCAAAACAGGCGATAATACCACCGAAACCTGTACGGTATCACCCGGTTCAAACCGCCCTTTAGACAACCGCACCCCTTTAATTTGAGCACTTTGTGTGTGTTCTTCGACTTGAAAATGGAAAACCACCGAGTCGATTTGAACCGATTGAAAAGAATTTTGCATCACCTGCGCCAAAGGCTGGGTGAATCCCAGCACAGCCAGCCCCAATCCCTGCGGACCGGCAAAAGCATTTTCAATCCTGAGAGGGGCATACCCGCGAAGTCCCAGGGTTACCGCACCATGTACGGTGGTTTCGCCTGACAATTTTTCAGCCGAAATCAAAGAACTGGCAACGGCCATGCGCACCAAAATGGGGCCCAATTCGCGATTGTGCAACACTTCCATCCGAAACGTTTCAGAGTGGTTGGGAGATGCCACCTCAATGCGCACAGGCACCATATCGGCATCTGTGCCAACCACACCCGCAATGCCCGGTGCGCGATCTTGCACAATAACGCCCATCGGTTGAGAGGCCACACCCAATTTAAACGATAACATCTGACTGGCCACCACCTGATGAATGTATGCAGCCGTCATGGGCATTCGGGTACTGCCGCCAAACAACATCGGATGCCCAAACCCAACCACATAATCTCCCACGCGATGTGTCAGCGTGCCAATACCTGTTACACTCATATCGCCGCGAATCAACTGCACCCCCAGTGGGGCACCAGGCTCAAACAAACCCGGCGGCAAAGAAAGATCTGTGCCACCCCCTCCCTGTACGGGCAAAAGGCCAAAACGCATCAATTCGTTGCGATTATCGACGATGACTTCGGGTGCAAAACCGGAAAATACCAGCGGCACAGCCACAGGAGTCAGGGTTTTGACCCCACCATCGGTTAGATCTGTCAAACCATCCCAATGCCCCAAACCAACATCGTTTTGGCTCAATGTATCGCGTTGGGTGCGGGTGAGCAACTGCATCATTTCACCAATGGGCGTAATGCCAGCAATGGGCTCTTTGGCAAAAGCACCCAGGCTATAACCAACAGCGCCAATGAGTTTGCCTTGA
>CAXNEV010000065.1:0-11395 GCA_964200925.1 Candidatus Latescibacterota bacterium
TTGCGATCTATTGAAGAAGCCGAGCGCAAGCGGTCGGAGTTGGACGAGGCTTTGCAGCAGCGTTTAAGCGCGTTTGAAATTGACAGTGCAGACGGGCGTCCGCGGTTGCCTGCTGGTGAATCTTCGGAAAAATTGTTGAAAAAAATTGACGATTTGCGCAAAGTGATTGTCAATCAGGAAGAACGCGCCCAGATTTATTCCGATTTGATTGTGTTGCACAGTGAAAAACTGGTGGCCCTTGATGAAGAAATTGACGCGCTTAAAAAACTGATCCAGATTGATAAACAGACCGGGCCTTCAAAACCCGATGCGGGTTCTGGGCGTCAACCAAAATAACAAATTTGAATTATTTGACGATAGACAATGGACGATGGTTTAAAATGCGTTTGAACGTTTGCACGTTCCCCCCCAACAGAGTCGCATGGTTTACAAGATGTTAACGTTCTAACGTTCCAACGTTCTAACGTGTTTTCATGTCCAGCGCAAAGAGGGGGATTTTCCCCTCTTTCTCTTTTTTGTTTGGCAAGGAGGATGAATGTGGCCGAACAGGGGTCTATCAAAGACCGTTTGTATGCTTTTTTGAAGGATTGTGAAACGGGTGTTCGGGCCGATGTGCTGGCATCAGATGTGATGGGTTTGCGCGGGGCGCGTGGAGGAATTGCCGAAAAAATTGTGGGTGCTGCCATAGAGGGGGATGCGCGGTTTGTTCGTTTGGCCGATGGGGCATTCACCCTGAAAACCACCACACAGGCATCCCTGTTGCAGCAAACGGTTTTTGTTTGTATTGGCGTGGTCGAAGGCGATGGTCAGATTGAATTGGCGGCAAGGCGCGTGCGTGTTCAGGGGGTAGAAGGGCTTTTTCCGCAGACGGTCATTGGGGGGCAGGGTGATAACAGCGAGGGGTTGCGCGCTTTTGCCTCATTTGCCGAAGGGGCCATTCCCGTGGCTTTTCGCTTGCCCAGGCATCGCCGGATTGTGAATGGATTGGGACGGTATTTTCTGGGTCGTTTGTTGTTGAAAGAAGGCATTTGTTTACACCGGTTGGGGCGTCGGGTGTTTCCCGATCAGGCCCTGCCCGATTTGGAAACGCTGGCCAAAACCATGTCTTTGGTATTTGTAGCAGATCGCGGGGCAGAAGGCGAGGCGAGTTTGCAGACCGAGGTGTTGTTGGGACTCTTAACACAGTGTGAAAGGATCGGACTTTCAACGGTTGAGGCGGTGATGGCCGATTTGTATCCCGATCCAACACCCGTTCGGTTTGAAGCGTATGCATTTGATGAAACGTATGTGCGCGAATTGCCAGAAGCGCCTGGTGTGTATGTGATGCGCGATCAACAAGGCCAGGTCATTTATGTGGGCAAAGCCGTGAATTTGCGTCAGCGCGTGGGCAGTTATTTTGCAAAACGGGCAGAACGACCCGAAAAAACCAAACGCATTTTGGAACGCATCTGGTCCATGGAAGTTGAAACGGTTGGCTCTGAACTGGAAGCGTTGATTTTGGAATCGCGCTTGATTGCACTGTGCCAACCGATGTTTAACACGCAGGTGGTTGTGCATGATCGCGATGTGGATTTGGGGGCTTTAAAAAACTGGATGCTTATTTTGCCATCGGCAGAAAATGACTGTGTCGAGTTGTTTTGCATTGTTCAAGGTGGAGCTTTGATGCAAGTGCGCGCGCGCCAGGATTTGCGCGATTGGGATATGGTGGTTGATCTTTTGAAAGCGCGGTATTTTCAGAACGCGGTGCATGAAAAAACCCTTTCTGTACCCGAAAAGGCCGAACTATCCATTGTTTCAGGCTGGGTGGCTTTAAATAAAGAGACCCTTAATGTTCTGGATATGGACGCACTGGGTTCACCAGAAAATGCACTTCGCATTGTCAGTGAATATGTGCAGCACTGTGAGCGTGAAAATTGGGAGAAGGTGGTTTGGCGGGTTTGAGGAAGCAGAAGGGAGCAGGGTTTTTACAGAGTGCAGACCAAGCCTTCGTAGGCAATATCCACTTTGAGATCGGTGTTAGGCGCAACGTGGTTGAGATAGCGCCGTGTGCCTTCGAGAAATTTGCCCAAACGCCAGTCGTCACTCAATGGGGCATGGTGAAATAACAGCAAGTTTTTAACACCGGCTTTGAGGGCAATGTCAACCCCCAGAAAAGAGGTGCTGTGTCCCCAATCGTTTTTTTCAAACGATTCAATGAGGTCGAAAAAAGCATCAAAAATCCGCAAATCGGCATTCTGGTAAAAGAGGTGAAATTTCTCCATCACTTCGGGAGACGGGTTGTTGTAGGCGCCGTCGCTGGCATAAACAAAAACATGGTTGTTGTATTCGATGCGATAGGCATACGAATCACCCGGGTGATCGAGCAAGATGGGTTTTACGGTAACTTTGCCAAAGTGCTTTTGGCGGTCGGGGGTTAATTTTTTGAACTGGATATTGGATCTCATGATGGACAAGGGCTGTGGAAAATTGTAGGGGTGGTGCTGGTTGGTGAAGCGTTTTTTGAGATTGCTGTGGGCGCCATAAATGGTAATTTCATTTCCGGGTATATAGGCGGGCACAAAAAATGGGAAACCAAGGATATGATCCCAATGGGTGTGGCTCATAAAAATTTGAATTTTCCCCTGGCCTTTGCCAAAGGCCTCTTTCATGAGCGACCAGCCCAGTTCTTTGAGTCCTGAACCGCAGTCAAAAACAAAATGTTGGTCACCGGCGCGCACTTCCACGCAGGATGTATTGCCGCCAATGGTGGTGCGCTGAAAAACGGATTGTTCATTGAGATAAGACAGGGCTGCCTTTGGTGTGGACACATCCCGCCCATGGCTGCCCATGAGCAAATGAATGATTTTATCTTCTAATGATTTGGGTGAAATGGGCGTGGGAACAGATCCGCGCACCCCCCAGAATTTGACGTAAATATCCGCGTTGTTCACGGCTTGTCCATTTGGTGGAACTGCGGTTGATATTGGAGTATATATTTGTAAATTAAGCAGGTAGCATAGTATAGGTTCACAATAAATATTTGTCAAGCAGTTTGCTGTTTTAAGAAGCCATCCCACGCCGCGTGTTTGTGGGATGAAAACACCTGGAAAACACAACGGCAAGTGGGGGCAGGTTATAAGGTAGGGTTGGCGATTTTGAATAATTTTTCTGTGGATTTCAGGCCGTGTCCGGTTAAAGGGGCAACGATGGTTTCGCCTTTTTGACCGGCATATTTTTTGTGTGCGGCAATGGCCGTGGCCGAAGTGGGTTCGATATAAAAACCCATTTTGGCCATTTGTTTGAGTGCCACAATGGTTTCTTCATCAGACACGGTGATCACACTGCCCTGGCTGTTGCGAATGGCTTCTAACATGTGTTCGGCACGGGCGGGTTTGGTTATGGCAATGCCTTCGGCCATGGTGTCGCCCTGTTCGGCGTGAAAGGTGCTGTCCCATTGGAAGGCGATGGGGCAACAGCGCTGGGCCTGTACGGCCACAAGGCGCGGCAATTTGTCAATGAGGCCATGCTGTTTGAGATCGCAAAATCCAATATAAGCCCCAATGAGCAAGGTGCCGTTTCCAGTGGGAATCAGCAGGGCATCGGGTGCGCGATAACCAAGCTGTTCCCAGATTTCATAAGCAAAGGTTTTGGTGCCGTGAAAAAAATAGGGATTCCAGACATGGCTGGCATAAAAGTGTTTCTGGGCGGCTTGCTGCACGGCCTGCGCCGTGTCTTCGCGACTGCCGGGAATGCGGTGCAGCGTTGCCCCGTACAACTGGATTTGTGCCAGCTTGGCAGGCGAGGTGCTTTCGGGCACATAAATGTCACAGGCCATGCCCGCACGTGCGGCATAGGCGGCAATGGCCGCACCGGCATTGCCCGAAGAGTCTTCGACCACGCGGTCCACACCAAGTGCTCTGGCCTGGCTGATGAGCAGGGTGGCGCCACGGTCTTTGTAGGAGCCTGTTGGAAAGAGGTGTTCCTGTTTGACCAGCAGGGGTTTTTTGTCTATTTCGATGGCGGAAAGCGGGGTATAACCTTCGTCAAATGAGACGAGAGAGTCGCTGCTGTCAATGGGCAGGGCTTCGCGATAACGCCAGAGGGTTTTGGGTCGATTGGCCATTGTGCCGGGGGAAAACGCCGTTGGACAGATCAGGTCGAGCAGGCCGCCACAATCGCATTTCCAGCGCAAATCGTTGGCAGGGTACTGGGTGTTACAAGAACGGCAAACGAAGTGTTTCATTTGAGGGATATCCGGCTTTTAAGGGCTTTGTAGGTAATGTTGGTGACGAGTTTGCGCGGTAAAAAACGCACGCAAAATGTGAACAGAAAATTGAACCAGCCGTGTATGGCAGATCCTTTTTTGCCCAGGGCTTTTAGCCCATGCCGAACCACGTCTTGTGCCGAAGCCTGGCGAACGGTTCCGGCCTGGGCGATGTTGGCAACGCTGGCAAATTCGGTGTGGGTATATCCTGGCGACAGGGCGAGGATGTCGATGCCCTGATCTTTGTATTCGCGATAGAGGGCTTCACCCAGCATGAGATTGAAGGTTTTTGTTGCACCATAAACGGCAAATGTGGGGCAGGGTTGATACGAGGCTGTGGACGCAAAAAAGACGATGCCGCCTTTTTTGCGCTGTTGCATCAGCGGTAAAAATTGGTTGGTCAGCAAAACGGGCACCACACAATTGAGCACGGTCATTTGGGTGAGGCGTTCGGGCGATAACTCGTGATAAAAGCCCGACAATCCAAAACCCGCATTGTTGATTAACAGGCCAATTTCGAGGTCGGAAACGGCCTGTGCCACGCGCTCACATGCCCCGGCAGATGTGAGGTCTTCAACAATGATGCGGGTGTGTAAATGGTGGGTCTGCACCAGTTTTTGAGACAGGGCATTTAGGCGGTCTTTGCGTCGGGCAACAAGGACAACATTGAGACCTTTTTGGGCAATCTGGCGGGCAAATTCTGCACCCAGGCCGGCCGAGGCCCCGGTGATGAGTGCCCACGGGCCGTATTGGTTTTGCCAAGAAGTCATGTCAGTCAAGGGGAGAAGGCACTGTTGCGTCAAGTGGAAAAATGGGACGCGGGCAATTTTTGTAGGGCAGTGATTTGAGATTGGCACTGGTGGAGCCGGGCACATCGACCGGAATAATGCGGGCGGCAATGGCTTCGTAATGGACGCGAAATCCATTGGGCGATTTGCAGACGACCAGATCAAAGTCTGATGGATCAAGGCCGCGCGCGCGAAAGACATGTTGATCCATAATGCTGACGGGTTTGGTGGTGGCCATGATGGTGTGGCTGCCTGAAACGAGAACTGCGGTGCGCCCGGCCCGGCCCGGCGTGCCGGTGGCATAGGTGAAGTCGCCATCGGTGAGCAATTTTACATAACAGTCACAGGTAATGGGTGCAAACCGTTGTTTGTCGATGGCCCCGCCGATGGGGATTTTAACGGTGGCCCCAATGCCCGCTTTAAATGCGGCTTCTACCGCCGGGGGATCGACAATGGGCATGAGTGTTTTGCCTTTGTAGTTGTTTTTGATCAGGCCTTTGAGAATGGCATTGCTGTCGCCCGATGCACCAGAAGATGTCGCGTCGGCCGCATCGGAGAAGATGGTGATGCCTTTGGTTTGTTCGGCCAGGGCAATGGCCTCATCCAGTGGGGTTAAGGAGGCTACAAAATGATTGCGGTTGTCCCACATAAACTGGGCAATGCGCCGGGCTTCTTGTTGGGCGCGGTTGGGGTCGTTGTTGGTGAAAACAACCACATTGGTGCGCAGGTCAGGCACGTCGGTGAAGGGGTTGCCGATATAAACCCCGGCGGCCAGCCCGCCTTCGGATTTTTCAATGTCCTGGCACCAGCCTATGGCTTGCCCAAAGCGCCCGGTGGCCGTAATGAGTTCATCGCCGCGCACAAGCATGGGCAATTTGATGCGTGCAACCGTGGGTTTCACATGGCCGTCGAGTAATTTTAAAAGATTGCAAGCACCCCGTTGCCCGGTTTCGTAGTGGTCGATATGTGGATAGGTGTGATAGGGCACCATCACATCGGAATGTTCAACGAGGCGGTCGGTGATGATGCCGTGTAAATCGTAGGTGGTAACAATGGGAATGTTGCCGAGGATTTTTCGCAGTTGGGTGAGCACATGGCCTTCGGGGTCCATTTCGGTTTCACCGGACATCGCACCGTGAAAGACCATGAGCATGCCGTCGGCAGGGGCATTTTTTTGGACTTCGTTGAGCAGTTCGGTCATCAGTTTGTTGAGATCGGCATCGGCCACCGGGCCACCCGATACAGACTCGGCTGAGTAGGTGGGAACAACGGTCACATCTTTGCGGGCATCCAATACATCAAGCGCACCAGCGATTTCGGTGCTGGTGCCCCGCATGGTGAAGATGTCGTTGCCAACACGCACGTTAAAAAGATCATAAGACGTGCGCGCAGGATTAAAAATGGAGGTTTCCTGTTTAAAAGATGCGAGCAGTATTTTCATATGGATACCTGTGGTTAAGGAGATCAATGGCATGTATTTATGAGTGGTTGTTATCGTTTTTCCTGGCAAGTGCCCGATTGGCTTCAAGCACCATTCAAACCGCTTCGATCAGGTTCTTGCGCGTTTCTTCCAGTGTTTTTCCCTGTGTGTTGGCACCGGGCAACTCTTCAACATAACCAATATACCCCAGCGGCACTTTTCGAAACACAGCGGTGAAATTCAGTTTTGAAGTCATGACGACCTCTTCCGTTTGTAAATTAATCTCTTTGTTACCAAATCGTATAACCCCCGTCGATGGTGAGGTTGGAGCCGGTCATAAATGAAGAGGCATCGGATGCCAAAAAAACGGCGGCTGGCGTGAGTTCTTCCGGTTGTCCTGGACGCCGCATGGGTGTGCCGTCCATCCATTTAGGGCCCAGGTTGGGGTCGTTGAGGGCTTTTTGGGTCATGGCGGTTTGCATATAACCGGGCGAAATGGCATTGACGCGAATGTTGTGCGGTGCCCATTCCGATGCCAGGGATTTGGTCAGGTGCGCCACGGCTGCTTTTGAGGCGTTGTAAGAAGCTTGAGGTTGTGGATAGTTGATGATTGTTCCCGACATGGACGCGATGTTGATGATGCTGCCCGATTTCTGGGCGATCATTTGGCCAGCGGCGGCCTGACAGCAATAAAAAACGCCGGTGAGATTCACGTCGATCACTTTTTGCCAGTTGGCGGGTGAGACGGTTTCGGCAGCTTCGGTGTGTACAATTCCTGCGTTGTTCATGATGAAGTCCAGCCGCCCAAAAATGTCAACGGTCAGGTCAACCATATACTGCACATTTTTTCGGTCGGTGACGTCGGTGCAGATAAAGGCAGAGTGCCGTCCAAGTGCGATAATTTCATTGGCGGTTTGCTGGCCCGTGTCGGCATTTTTTTCGGCAACAACAACGTCGGCACCAGCTTCGGCAAATGCCAGCGCAAAAGCTTTGCCCAAGCCCTGCCCACCACCCGTGACAATGCCAATTTTGTTTTTGAGAGAAAAACGGTCGAGGATCATGGTGTTTCGCCTTTTTTTGAAAAAATTTAAACTGGCACAGTGGAAGATTTTTGCATCGTGCTTGGGCACCTGACGCACTCGAGTGGGCCACGGTGTTGTTTAACATGCTGTGCGGGCGCAGCAATGTTGGCCGGGTACAGGATATCTATGCCATTATTGCAGAATGTATTGCGAGCAAAATTTGCTCCCCTTCCCGTTCCGGGGAGGGGCTGGGGGAGGGGTCTCAAAAGGGTTATTTTCATGGTATGAATCTATGCCAGGTCAATTGATGGATGGGCAGCGAGAACCTGTTTGGCCTGATTATAATAGTCTTGATCGATTTCAAATCCGATGCCATTTACGCCGAGTTTCTGGCAGGCCAGGGCCGTGTTGCCAATGCCGAGGAATGGGTCAAGCACGGTGCGCACATGGGCCAATCCGTGGAGTTGAATGCACATGCTCGGAATTTTGATCGGAAAGGTTGCCGGGTGCGGGCGCTGTTTGTCGCGGCTGTTGATTGTTTTGTACGGAACAAACCAGGTGTTGCCCCGGCAACGGCGATCTTTTCCAGCCGATTTCCAGCGGGAGACATTCGATTTTTCCTGGTATTCTACGCCAATGGCAAGCCGATCGAGTTTTACATTTTGATGTTTGGTTAAATGAAAGATGTATTCCTGACAGTCGTTCAGAAATCGCGGGCTGTTAATCGGTTTAAAGTGTCCCACGCCAATGTTGCCGGTGATGTGCGGGTAATTTCCCACGTCTTCTTTTTGGATGGCAATGGATTTGATCCAGTGAATGACGTTTTGCAATTTGAAATGGGTTTGCATGCGTGCCAGCACTTCAAATGGTACACCGGGGTCAGAAGGTTTTGCCCCGATGTTGAGAAAGAGCGATCCTTCGTCAGATAAAACGCAGTTGACTTCTCCTGCCCAGTTTTCAATCCAGTTGAGATAATCATGGCGTGGAATGGTATCGTCATAGGCCCGATAACGCGTGCCCAAATTATAAGGGGGCGAGGTAACCACCACATCAATGCTTCCCGGTTTCAGGTGGTCGCGCATTCCGGTGACACAGTCGGTGTTATAAAGGGTGATTCGACTGTTTGTGTTTTCAATAATATCAGGTTGCACAATCCCCTCTCAATAAAAACTGAAATATGGTACAGACAAAAAATGGGGGTGTCAAGATGCTGTTCAAGAGACCGACTGGCCAAAAACGGACGCAAAGGTAATGAAGTCAGTGAAGTTGACCACGCCGTCGTCATTAAAGTCGAATTGGGCATTGTCTGTGCCAAATGCCGTTGCAAAATGGAGAAAGTCGGGAAAATCAATGCGGCCACTTTTGTCGGCATCGGCGCGTTCTTTGGTCGTGCTGGAATAGTCAATAACAGTGCGAAGGCTCACTGGTTTAAGCGGTGTTCCCGAAATATCAGAGCCGTTCAAAATGTCAATGATATAACTGCCGCGCGATAGTTTTTGCGCAAAGGTTAAAACAATGCGCTGGTTTTGTTTGTCCATAACCGCAGAAGACGGATGGCCATAGGGCGGAGTGCGAAGAACAAAATAAGACGGTTCGGCCATGGTGGAAGACATGGGCTCATTAAACAGAATTTCAAGTGCGAAATCGCCAACCGGGAAACTGCTTTTGGCCAATGGCGGCTGGTTTGGTGTAACTGTTACGATGCCAGATCGCAGTTCGCTGCCGTCTGATAATAGAGCGGCGATTTGATATCGGTAAGTTTGGTTTTCGGTGAGCAGGGAATCGGTGAAAACGGTGCGATCTGAAAGGGCGGTGAGGAATGCAAGGGATTCATCCCCGGTGGCGCGATAGATGTGATAAGATGTGGCTTCGGGTGTTTGCATCCAGTCAATTTCAACACGGGATGGCCCAAGAGGACGGGCCGTGAGAATTTGCGGTGAAAGAACCGTGAATGGAGGAAGGGATCGCTCGACAATGTGGATGGTTCCGTCGCGGTTGAACATGATTTCGGGCGCACCATCCCTGTCCAGATCGGCAATGAGGGGGCGATGGGTGAGGCCAATATCGGTGTGCCAAACCGGGCGGTACAGATTGGGCGCGTCGGATCGGAAAACATACAGGTCGGGCCGCAAACAGACCGCGATGTCGGGCCGGGCATCTCCATCGACATCGCCTGTGGAAATGCCATTGCCGGTGGGGATCACACCGGTGATGCGGGTGTCCCATTCGCGCGTGTAACTGTTGGGGCCGTTGGAACTGTAAACTTCAAGCGACCAGTAACCATTGAGGGCATCGTTTTCATCTTCGATGGCTCTGGCCACGACAAATTCGCGCGTGCCATCGCTGTCGAGATCTTCACCTCCGCCTATCCAACGGGTATCGCCGGGGCCGGTTAATTGCCAGATGGGCACATAACTGTTGATTTGATATTCGTAAATCCACAGGGCACCATCGGCATTGCCCGATAGAATTTCCATTTGCCCATCACCGTCCAGATCGGCAATGACAAAACGCGGGCCCAGTTCGCCACTTCCGGGTGTGGGGTCGGGCAAAAAAGCGCCTTCGTTCAAAGTGCCATCGCCGGTGCGACGAAAAATTTGAATGCCGCGTTTGGCCCCGGATCGGGTTACAATTTCATTGATTTTATCGCCATCTGTATCGGCAATGTCGCCCCCCCACATGGCGGCGCGATCAAGAATGTTTTGTGTGGGAAAAGGATTGGATGTATCTCCCGTGTAAACACTCATACGCAATACGGAAGTGGTGAGCAAATCGGGTTTGCCGTCAGCGGTGAGGTCGCCAATGGCCCAGGGCAAAAAAACACTGGGGGTTTGAAAGCGGTTCGCAAAGGTTCCATCGGATGTGAATTCATAAAATCGGACGGCGCTAAACGGTTCGCCTTCAATGTAGGGCATGAGGGCAATTTCGGGTTGGCCGTTGTTGTTGAAATCGGCCACACGGTCGGGCAAAAACCCATCGGGCAAAGAGGCGATTTTGGAAAACCCATTGGACGGCACGCGAAAAGGCACATAGGGGAAGGTTTGTTCGGGTGTGATTGTCAATTTGCCGTTGTGCCCTTTGGCAAGTATTCGGAATGATAGGGGGCCGGCGGGCAGGTCATTGGGCAAACTGATAAAATGAATGCCGTCGGCATTGGTTGAATACAGGGTGTCAACTGTGCTGACCCCAAAGGAACGATAGGCAATGCCTCCCTGGGATCGCAGGTCGGTTTTCCAGCGAAATTCATATACAAGCCGATCTTTGTGCATCACGGGGCCATAAACGAGATCGCTGATTTTTGGGGCTGGTTTGTGAAAGGCAACCTGCATGCGGTCTTCGATGGTTTTGCCATCGGGCAGATCGGCCTCAAGGCGAAGCACGGCAAGGGTATCTGGCAGGGTGGAAACGTTCCAGGTATAGCGGATGATTTCAGATGGGATGCCCTGTGTTAATGGCGTCCAGGTTTGCGGTTGATATCCCAGGCCATAAGAGAGGCGGTAAGCCGTGGTGTTGCCACCCGATACGCGGGCCGAAATGGCAAAAATGCTATCCGTGGCACGATCGTTGTCGGGCGTGAGAATTTGAACGGCGGGTTGTTTCTGGCCCAATTGGGAAAGGAGGGCCACACAATTTAGGCGACCTGCACCAAACTGGGGATCATAACCGGGGATGCCCAGGTCATGGGCTGTGCGAACCAGCATGCTGCGGATTTGTTCGGGTGTTAAGGCGGGATATCGCGATAACAACAGGGCTGCAACAGCCGATATTTGCGGGGCCGAAAAAGACGTGCCGGATCTTGCCGGATATATGTTGCCCGGCTGAGTGCTCAAAATGGTAACCCCAGGTGCAACAAGATCAATGGCTGGGCCAGTGGTGCTGAAACTGGCCAGGCGGTCGCGGGCATCCACAGCGCCCACGGCAA